>DATBMX010000012.1:0-3931 GCA_036554625.1 Aestuariivirgaceae bacterium | reverse complement strand
GGAGTCATGGGCGAAAGCTCAGCGGCTCTGCCTCCCCCGCGGGAGATCACCGAAACCTCTCAGGGCCTATGTCTGAGAGACGTTAGGGAATGTGTGTGCGACCGGACAGAAATCGCCGGTGGAGCGCGAATGCGTTGCCACAAAATACAAGATGCAGCGCATCTTGCGCTCCACACTCCTTCGCCCGGAGGCTCCCCAAAGAGCTGCCCGGAGTTTCGGCATACCCTGTATTGCCATATGGAATGTTCTTGATTTGTTCTCACCCCTGCATTAGATTTCCAACGATGGTCACGCTGATCGACAAAAGGGCGAATTACGCCCCCGAGCTCGCACCCGCTCTTCCGCCGCGCCACGAACATGGCCGCGGGGCAAGGTCGAATGCCTCCGGCCGCTATGAGAAGCACCATCGCTATGTGTTCGACGACGGCTGGGACAGCCTTGACGATCTGCCGCCTCTGCGCACCGAAGTCTTTCCCGAAGTCGCCAAGAAGATCATCACCAGGAACGACTCTCCCGACATCTCCTTCGACCGTTCGATCAATCCTTATCGCGGCTGCGAGCACGGCTGCACCTATTGTTTTGCAAGGCCTGCCCACGCCTATGCCGGTCTGTCTCCCGGCATCGACTTCGAGAGCAAGCTCTTCGCCAAGGTGAATGCCGCCGAACGCCTGCGCGAGGAGCTTGCCGATCCAGCCTATTCTCCCGCTACCATTGCCTTGGGCGTCAATACCGATGCCTATCAGCCGATAGAGCGCACCTACCGCATAACGCGGCAGATTCTCGAAGTTCTGAACGAGTGCAATCATCCCGTCGGCCTCATCACCAAATCCGCTCTGATCCTGCGCGATATCGACATTCTGAAGGAGATGGCCGGGAAGAATCTCGTCAAGGTGGCGATCTCGATCACGACTCTGGATCCGAAGCTCGCCCGCGCGATGGAGCCGCGCGCCTCGACGCCGAGAAAAAGGCTTCATACGCTCGAAGTCCTGTCTGGGGCGGGAATCCCGACGACCGTCATGGTCGCGCCGGTCATCCCAGCGCTGAACGACACCGAAATCGAATCGATCCTCAAGGCGGCATCGGCGGCCGGCGCGGAAGGTGCGGGCTATGTGCTCCTCCGTCTGCCGCTTGAGGTTCGCGACATCTTCCGTGAATGGCTGATGAAGGAGATGCCCGATCGCGCCGCCCATGTTCTGTCGCTGGTGCGCTCGACGAGGGAGGGCAAGGACTATGATTCCACCTGGGGGCGGCGCATGCGCGGCACCGGACCCTATGCCTGGTCCATCGGCCGCCGCTTTGAGCTTGCCTGTGCGAAGCTCAAGTTGAACATGCAGAAAAGCCGCCTTGAACCGGCCAAATTCCAGCCGCCCGTACTTCCTGGCCAGCAATTGCCGCTTTTGTAGCCCGATTGTCCATGCTCGAGGCCGCGGCAGCATGTGGCTTGCCTTTGCACCGCAAAACCAGCATCTTGGCGCCGCGAAAGGGGCCGATCCTTGCCATGGAGCCGCTGGCGCCAAAAATTGGCGATGCGGCGGCGCGGGTGGTGCTGATCCCGATCGAGCGTGATCGCCTCCGATGTGCCGGAAGCATTCACTGGGGAAACAACCAGGACAAGCCACGATGACCTCAAGTTTGAAATATTGCCTACCATTGCTCTTCCTGTTGCTGGCGCCTCCCGCCGTGGCTGCGCAGAATCCGGCCGAGATCGATTCATCGTCGCTTTCCGGCAGCTATTTGGCCGGCCGTTACGCCAGCAAGCTGCGCGATCTCGATGTCGCCGCCGAATACTTCGCGCAAGCCCTGCGCGACGATCCGAGCAACGCGGTGCTGATCGAGCGCACCTTCGTTCTTGCCTTTTCGGCCGGTGACATAGAAAAGGCTGAGGAGTTGGCTGCTTCCGTTTTGGCTCTCGATCCCAAGCATCGCCTGGCGCACACGATTCTGGGGGTTAAGGAGTTCAACGCGCGGCGCCTTTCAGCCGCGATCGATCATTTTCGCAAGATCGACGCAACCCCTCTCGACGAGCTCACCTCGAATTTGCTCATCGCCTGGACGGCAGCCGCTCAGAAGAACGCCAAATCCGCGCTCGCTGCGCTCGACCAGCTCAGCAAGAATGAGTATTTCGCCATCTTCCGCGATTTTCACGGCGCCCTGATCGCGGATCTTCTCTCCCAGCCGGCGCGCGCCGAGGCCTTCTACAAGAAAGCCTTTGAGCAGGCGGGCACCTCCAACCGTGTGATCCAGGCTTACGGCAATTTCCTCGAGCGCAATGGCAAGAAGGAGGAAGCCCGCCGCCTCTACGAGCAATATCTCGCCAATCACGACGATCAGCCGGTGATCACCTCCCTTCTCGCCGATCTCGACGAGAGCAGGAAGCCAGAGCGGTTCATTCCCAATGCCAAGACGGGACTCTCCGAGACGATGTTCTCGATCGCAGGCTGGCTCAACGACGAGCAGACCATCGATGCCGCGCTGATCTATGCGCAGCTCGCTCTGCTTCTGAAGAAGGATTTCCCGGCGGGCCAGCTGCTTCTCGGCGACATTTACGAAGCCACCGGTCGCTACGACAAGGCGATCGAAGCCTATGACCAAATCTCGAAGAACAGCGTTCTCCATGAAAAGGCCGCCATTGAGATCGCCGTGAACCTCCATCAGCTCGAGCGCTCGGAGGAAGCGCTGGAAAAGATCTCATCCGTGCTCGCGGCAAATCCCAGGAGCTATGACGCCTGGATCACCAAGGCCGATTTCTTGCGCGACGCCAAGCGTTTCCTCGAGGCGGCAGAGGCCTACACCAGGGCGATCGAGCTGGTTCCTGTTCCCGATCGCGATCACGGCACGCTCTTCTATTTCCGCGGCATCGCCTATGAGCGGGCGCAGATCTGGGAGAAAGCCGAGGCCGACTTCCGCAAGTCGCTGAACCTCTCGGCCGATCAGCCCAATGTGCTCAACTACCTTGGCTATTCGATGATCGAGAAGCGCATCAACATCCCCGAAGCCATGGGCATGATTCGCAAGGCCGTGGAGCTGAAGCCCAACGACGGCTATATCGTCGACAGTCTCGGTTGGGCCCACTATCACATGGGCGAATATCAGGAGGCGGTTAAGCATCTCGAACGCGCAGTGGAGCTGCGCTCTGAGGATCCGATCATCAATGATCATCTGGGCGATGCCTACTGGTATGCCGGGCGCAAGCTGGAGGCCAGGTTTCAGTGGCAGCATGCCAAGGACAACAAGCCGGAGCCGGCGGATCTCTTGAGGATCGAGAAGAAGCTGAAGGACGGCCTGCCTTACGTCGCGCCGCAGCCTGCCTCGACGCACACGGATGCGGCGAAGTCCCTCAACTAGAGTGAGGGCTCAATTCTCTCCGGCCCCATCGAGGAACAGGCGAGAGCCAAGGTCAATCTGGCGCTGCACGTCACCGGCAGGCGCGCCGATGGCTACCATCTGCTCGAGTCCATCGTCGCCTTTGCCGACCTTTGCGATCATTTGACTTTCGCTCCCGCGCGATTCAATTCCCTGCGCATCGGCGGTCCCCAATCGGCCGGCCTCGACGCGCGCGACAATCTCGTTCTGCGCGCCCATGCGGCCATGGCCAGGGCCTTCGGCGCCCGCATCCCCAACATCGCCGTGGAGCTTGACAAGCACATACCCGTTGCCGCGGGCCTCGGCGGCGGCTCCGCCGATGCCGCCGCCACCTTGCGCGCGCTCAGCCGTCTGGCCGGACTCGATCATAAGAGCCGGGAGATTCACGAGGTCGCCCTTTCTCTCGGAGCAGACGTTCCGGTTTGTCTGGGCTCTCGCGCCTGCCGCATGCACGGGATCGGCGATGGTCTTGAGCCTCTCGGCGCGCTGGGTCCTTTGCCTGTCGTTCTTGCCAATGCCGGGCCGGCGCTGGCAACGGCCAAGGTCTTCGCTGCCCTTGGACTGGCGA
>DATBMX010000485.1:0-8656 GCA_036554625.1 Aestuariivirgaceae bacterium | reverse complement strand
GCTGTGCAACCGAGTCGATATGGCGCAGAATGAAATCACGCAGTTCGGCTGGGATCGTCTCCATCGATCAGCCTGATCCCCCTGTCGGCCTTCAGCTGCTCACCAGTGAATCCGAATGCGCGTATTGTCAAATCCGTGCATGAGAACAAGGCGGTAGAGACGCGCCGCATTGCGCGGATGCAGCCTGACGCAGCCGTGGGAGGCACGCCGCCCGAGCCGCTTGACATATTGCGTGCCATGAATCGCGTAGCCGCCGCGGAAGAAGACCGAATGCGGCATCGGCGAATTCTCATACTTGCTCGAATAGTGCATGCGGCGCAGCAGATAGGGGCGGAAGCTGCCGGTCGGCGTTCCATAGCCGCTACGGCCCGTCGACACCTTCCAGCGCGCATAGGGCTGCCCATGGACGGTCACGATCATGACCTGGCGGGACAGGTCGATATTGGCCACGATACTGGCAAGGGCGACCTCGCAGCTCAGCACAAAACCGACGACGGCTGCCAACACAAAGGAGAAGACGCTCGGCATGGACGGCACTCGATTAATAGAACGCACGCGGGTGTGATCGTTAACCAGGGTGGTGGGACCATGGGTACTGCGCTTGCCAACGCGCAAAACGCACTTTGGTTTCACGACAGTTGCGGCGCGATCAATCGAAGAGAAACTCCCGGCCGATTTTCACGCGGCGCACGCCGTCATAGGCGATGACATCCGCCGTGGCATAGGTCTCCGAAAGCGTGGCGGGTAGAAAGCTCCCCGTACCCACCATGTCCAAAGGCGCATTGGCCGCGCCCATGACCTGGCATTTCTGAGGATCGAAACCGGACGACCCGACGATGCGCGCCTGAACGAAGCCTGCCTTGTCGAGGGCGCGGCGCACATGAATGATCGAGGCGACCGAAACGCCCTTGCCGAACAGGATGCGGCGCACCTTGTCGACCAGAATATTGTTGGGATCGAGCTGAAAGGCCCTCTGGCCCAGAACCTTCTCGACGATATTGTATTCGCCCGCCACGCCCAGCCATTCGCCCACGGTTTCGACCGATTTTTCATAGTCGAGCCCCTCGGCGAAGCGACCGCCATGCGTGTCGAGCCTGATGCCGAAGATCTTGCCCTGCTCGTTAAGTCTCGCCTCCTCGTAGAACCAGCGTGCGCAACGCAAGGAGTCGGAGAGTTCGTAACCCGTGTAATCGACGAGAGCGGTCAGCGACTTGGCCTCGCCGATGGTCGCCGCAAAAAGCTTGAGGGCCTTCAGAACATCGCCCTCCGTATAGCCGACCAGCGCATGTGGCATGGTGCCCATGCCCGCTTCCGTTCCGTAAAGCGGCGCCGTCATGTCCTGCGAGGAGCCGACGAAACCTTTGACCTTCGGGCTGGCGCGACGCGCCGCGTCGGAGCCGGTCGAGGCGCCATAAGCGCCAAGAAGATTCATATCGGCGCCGGTGCCGTGCCTTGCGTGCATGTCGAGGAATTGCGCATTGGGCATGGCGAGGCACATGGCGTAGGCGTTGTTCGCCGCCACACAGGGAAAGCCGATCTTCTGGAGAAACAGGGTCTCGACCTCGGAGAGGCGCGCTAGGGGACCCTTGATCTCCATCAGCTTCACTTCCGAAGGCACCAGGCTGCCCTCCGCGAAGAAACGCTTGATGTGCGCCTCGGGCACGAGGCGCTGGATGAGCCGCGTCGCCGGCTCGAGCGCCGCGATCACGCGCCGGCGCATGAACACGGCATAGGTCACCTCCATGTCGCCATGGGCGGCGACGATGCGGGACGTGTGGGTGAAATATTTGTCGCTCTGCTCGGAGATCGGCGCCGCCATGAGGCAGAGATCGACGATTTTGTCGATGGCGGCATCACGGCTGGCAGCGATTGGGCTCTTCTGGTCCATGAACAACCCTTCCGTTAAAGGAAGCCGCTCAGTCTCGCGCAACTGGCGCTCGCGGTCAAACGTCAGGCCGTCTGGTCCTTCAGATATTGCGCAAGACCGCTTGCAAGATAATTGGCGTCGGAGCCGACGGGAAAATAGCTGTAGCCGAGAGGCGCATATTTGCGCGCCAGCGCCATGGTGGCGCAATAGATGCCGGAAACAATGCCGGCGCGCTTGGCGGCTGAGGCAATCGCCGCGATGGCATCCTGCGTCTCCTCGAGCTGGGTGTCGTTGGACTTGCCATTGGAGAGCGAGATCGAGAGATCCGAGGGGCCGACGAAGACGCCGTCGAGCCCAGGTGTCGAACAGATGTCCTCGACGGAATCGAGCGCCTGGCGCGTTTCCACCATGGCGAAGCCCATGATCATGCCATTCGCCTTTTGCAGGTAGTCGGCCGGCGACATGCCCGAAACTGTGGTCGCCGCATAGGAGCCCCAGCTGCGCGCGCCCATAGGCGGGTATTTGGTGGCCGCGACCAGGCGGGCTGCGTCCGCTGCCGAATTGACCATGGGCATCACGATGCCGAGCGTGCCGATGTCAAGGAGCCGTCCTGCAACCCCAAAGCCTTCAAGGGGTACGCGCACGATGGGTGGCTTGCCATTGGCGAGAGCGACCTGGACGAGGCCGACCGCCTCGCCGAAATCCATGAGCCCATGCTGCATGTCGATGGTCATGGCGCCCGTTGGCGCGCGGGCCAACACGCTTGCCTGTTGCACGCCGGGAAAGCCGATCCAGGAGGAGTAGAGTGGTTCTCCTGACTCGAACTTCTGCCTTAGCGAAGGGGGCGACACTCTCTGCTCCAGTCAGTTCGGCGCGTTCTGAACCTGCTCGATGGCCTTGGACATGAGCTCTTCCATGGTGCGCCTGATCTGATGGTCCGACTGGGCCACCTTCTTGGCGTCGAAATCGGCTCTGACCTTGCGGAAGACGTCCTCGTCGCCGGGCTCGGTAAAATCGGCGCTGACCACGGTCTTGGCATAGGCCTCGGCCTCGGCCCCGCTGAGGCCGAGCTTCTCGGCGGCCCAGAGGCCGAAAAGCTTGTTCCGCCGCGCAGTCGCCTTGAAGCGAAGCTCTTCATCGCGGGCAAATTTGCTCTCAAAACCTTCCTTGCGCTTGTCAAAGGTGGTCATCAACGCCGCTGCTCCTTGAAAATGCTAGAGATTACCGCCATGTGGGGGAGAGATAGCGACGCGCCCGCCCCAAATCAACTCCGCCCTTTCGCCTTCCTGCCCTATTCCTGTGCGGCAATTGGCTTGTTGTGTCGAACTGTTGATGCCGCCATGTGTCGGGGCCGTGACAGGTTGTTTCGCCTCTGAAGCTCCACTATTCTGGAAAGACCAGAGGCAACAAGGCGATAGAAACCTCCGCCACATGAGAAGGCAAGAAGGTTCCGGGGCTTGCATCCGCCAGCCCGCCGGGACCTTTGGAGGTTCGCAAGAAGGGAAATGCCGATGAACCAGCGCCGCACCCGTGTTTACGAGGGCAAGGCCAAGATTCTGTATGAGGGGCCCGAGCCCGGAACGCTGATCGTTCATTACAAGGACGATACGACGGCCTTCAACAATCAGAAGAAGGAGGTGATCGACGGCAAGGGGGTTCTCAACAATCGCATCTCCGAACTGATCTTCACCAAGTTGAACGAGATCGGCGTTCCCACCCATTTCCTCAAACGCCTGAACATGCGCGAGCAGCTGATCCGCGCCGTCGAGATCATTCCGCTCGAAGTCGTCGTGCGCAACGTGGCGGCAGGTTCGCTCGCCAAGCGGCTGGGCCTTGCCGAGGGCACCGCCCTGCCCCGCTCGATCATCGAATTCTACTACAAGAATGATGAACTCGGAGATCCCATCGTCTCGGAGGAGCATATCACCGCCTTCGGCTGGGCGAGTCCGCAGGAAATCGACGACATCATGGCCCTCGCCATCCGCATCAACGACTTTCTTTCGGGGCTTTTCCTCGGCATCGGCATCCGCCTCGTCGACTTCAAGCTCGAATTCGGCCGGCTCTACGAGGGCGAGATGATGCGCATCGTGCTTGCCGACGAGATAAGCCCGGATTCCTGCAGGCTGTGGGACATCAAGACCAACGACAAGCTCGACAAGGACCGTTTCCGGCGCGACCTGGGGGGCCTCGTCGAGGCTTATCAGGACGTGGCCCGCCGCTTGGGGATTCTGGCTGAAGGCGAAGCCGCAGAGCGTCCGAAGCCCAAGCTCGTCAAGCTCGACTGAGATGAAAGCCAAGATCACGATCACCCTGAAGAAGGGCATTCTCGACCCGCAGGGCAAGGCCATTGAAGGCGCCCTGGGCGCGCTCGGCTTCTCCGGAATCGAGAGCGTGCGCCAAGGCAAATACATCGAGCTCGAGCTGGCGGAGAGCGATCATGACAAGGCGCAGAGCGCGCTCAGGGCCATGTGCGAGAAGCTGCTCGCCAATACCGTGATCGAGAATTACGCGATCGAGCTTGCATGAAGTCTGCCATCATCCTGTTTCCTGGCATCAATCGCGAGTGCGACATGCAGCGCGCGCTGACGACCGTCACGGGCTCAGCGCCTCTCATGGTGTGGCATGGCGAAAGCGCGCTGCCCAAGGTCGACCTCGCCGTGATCCCCGGTGGCTTCTCCTATGGCGATTATCTGCGCTGCGGCGCGATAGCGGCGCGCTCGCCCATCATGGCCGATATTCGCGCCAAGGCCGCGAAAGGTCTGAAGGTCTTGGGCGTTTGCAACGGCTTTCAGATCCTCACCGAATCGGGCCTTCTGCCCGGCGCGCTCCTCAGGAACAGCGAGCTCAGATTCGTGTGCCGCCAGGTGAAGCTCACGGTCGAGAACAACGAGACCTTCTTCACCAACAAGCTCGCCAAGGGCCAGGTGCTGCGCTGTCCAGTCGCCCATGGCGAGGGCAATTACATCGCCGACGAGCCGACGATCCGTCGCCTGGAGGAGAATGGCCGCGTCGTCTTCCGCTATGCGGAGGAGACGAATCCGAACGGCGCCATCAGCAACATCGCCGGCATCATGAATGAAGCCGGAAATGTCATCGGCCTGATGCCGCATCCGGAGAACATGATCGAGCCGCTGCACGGGGCGACAGACTGCCGCCCGCTGTTCGAGAGTCTCAAGGTGGCGGCGTGAGGATAACCTCCATCGTCATTCCGGCGAATGCCGGAATCCAGCTTTATTTTGCGAACGCCCAAAGCTGGACCCCGGCTTCCGCCGGGGTGACGAGATAGTGTTGATGACCCGTGCTTCAATGGATGCTCTGGGCTCACCGCGGGCGATAACGCCTGAGCTGGTGCAACAACACGGGCTCAAGCCCGAAGAATATAAGCGCGTCCTCGATCTGATCGGGCGCGAGCCGACAATAACCGAGCTCGGCATATTCTCGGCGATGTGGAACGAGCATTGCTCCTACAAATCCTCGAAGGTCTGGCTTAAGACCCTTCCCACGAGCGGAGCGCGCGTCATCCAGGGGCCGGGAGAGAATGCCGGAGTCGTCGATTTCGGCGACGGCGACGCCATCATATTCAAAATGGAGAGTCACAATCACCCCTCCTTTATCGAGCCCTATCAGGGCGCTGCAACGGGGGTGGGCGGCATCCTGCGCGACGTCTTCACCATGGGTGCAAGACCGATCGCCGCCTTGAACGCCCTGCGCTTCGGCGCTCCGTCGCATCCGCGCACGAGACATCTCGTCTCAGGCGTGGTCGCGGGCATCGGCGGCTATGGCAACAGCTTCGGCGTGCCGACGGTTGGCGGTGAAGTGAACTTCCACTCCCGTTACAACGGCAATATTCTCGTCAATGCCATGGCCATCGGCGTGGCGAAGAGTGATCGACTTTTCTATTCGAAGGCGCAGGGCGTTGGCCTCCCGGTCGTCTACCTCGGCGCCAAGACGGGGCGCGACGGCATTCACGGCGCCACCATGGCCTCGGCTGAATTCGACGAGCGTGCCGAGGAGAAACGCCCCACGGTTCAGGTGGGCGATCCGTTCACGGAGAAATGTCTGCTCGAAGCCTGCCTAGAGCTCATGGCGAGCGGCGCGGTGGTCGCCATCCAGGACATGGGCGCTGCCGGCTTGACCTGCTCGGCTGTGGAGATGGGGGCCAAGGGCGATCTCGGCATCGACCTCGATCTCGATCGCGTGCCATGCCGCGAAGAGGGAATGACGGCCTATGAGATGATGCTGTCGGAAAGCCAGGAGCGCATGCTCATGGTGTTGAAGCCCGAGAAGGAGAAGGAGGCGGAAGCCATCTTCCGCAAGTGGGGCCTCGACTTCGCCGTCGTCGGGCAGACCACCGACACGCTGCGCTTTCGAGTGAAACATCGAGATCGGCTCGTGGCCGACCTTCCGATCAAGGAGCTTGGCGACCAGGCGCCCTGCTATCAGCGGCCATGGATTCCGCCCAAACGGGTGCAGGCGCTCGCTCCCGTTGCCGCACCCAACGATCTCAATGCCGTGCTTCTCACCCTGATGGGTTCGCCCGATCTCTGCTCGCGGCGCTGGGTGTGGGAGCAATATGATCACCTGATCCAGTCGAATACGGCGCAGAGACCCGGCGGCGATGCCGCGGTGATCCGCCTCAACGATCAGGGCAAGGCGCTGGCCGCGGCAACCGACGTGACGCCGCGCTATGTGGAGGCCGACCCCTATGAGGGCGGCAAGCAAGCCGTGGCCGAATGCTGGCGCAATCTCACCGCCGTCGGCGCCCTGCCCGTCGCCGTCACCGACAATCTCAATTTCGGCAATCCCGAGCGGCCGGAAATCATGGGGCAATTCGTGCTGGCGGTGAAGGGCGTAGGCGATGCCTGCCGGGCTTTGAACTTCCCCGTGGTATCGGGAAATGTCTCGCTCTACAACGAGACCAACGGCAAGGCCATCATGCCCACGCCCGCAATCGGCGGGGTCGGTCTCATTCGCGACTGGAGATTCATGGCCACCCTCGCCTTCAAAGCCGAGGGGGATGAGATATTGCTGATCGGCGGCCACGGCGGCCACCTTGGCCAGTCCATCTACCTGCGCGAGATCCACGGACGCGAAGAAGGCCCTCCTCCCCCTGTCGATCTCGACAGGGAAAAGCGCCACGGCGACCTCGTGCGCGACCTTATCGCCAATGGGCTCGTCACCGCCTGCCATGACATTGCGGACGGAGGGCTTCTCGTCGCGCTGGCCGAGATGGCGCTTGCGGGCGGGCTCGGCGCACGCCTCGAAGCAAGCGACAGGATCGATCACGCGTCTCTTTTCGGCGAAGACCAGGCGCGCTATCTCATCGCCTGCAAGGCAGCGCACGCCCAGGATACAATGGCGCGTGCAGGCAGGCTCGGCATCGAGGCCCTGCGGCTCGGCGCAGTGACCGGCAGCCGATTGATTGTCGGTGGGCTCGTCTCTATATCCTTGGAGGATTTGCGGGCCGCGCATGAGGGATGGTTTCCGGCCTTCATGGGATCGCGAGGATAGAACGATGGCAATGGACGCCAAATCGATCGAGGCGCTGATACTTAAGGCTTTGCCTGACGCACGGGTGGAGATTCGCGACCTCGCCGGCGACGGCGACCATTATGCGGCGACCGTCGTCTCCGCCGCGTTCAAAGGCAAATCCCGTGTGCAGCAGCATCAAATGGTTTACCAGGCGCTGCAGGGAAGAATGGGCGGCGAGCTTCATGCGCTCGCGCTGACGACCAGCGCGCCAAAGGAAATAGAAAGGACTTAAAGGCAATGCCGGACATCAAGCAGATCATCGACAATGAAGTGAAATCGAACGACGTCGTGCTGTTCATGAAGGGCACGCCCGATTTCCCGATGTGCGGCTTCTCGGGCCGCGTCGTGCAAATCCTCAATCATGTCGGCGTGCCGTTCAAAGGCATCAATGTTCTCGAGAGTGACGAGCTGCGCCAGGGCATCAAGAGCTACGCCAATTGGCCGACCATCCCGCAGCTCTATGTGAAGGGCGAGTTCGTGGGCGGCTGCGACATCATTACCGAGATGTTTCAGTCGGGCGAGCTGAAGGAGATGCTTGCCGAAAAGGGTGTTGCTTAGGCTCATGCGTCATGGCCGTTCTCGGGCTTGACCGGAGGATCAACCTAGCCATCGTCTTCTATTCGTCACCCTGACAAAAGTCAGGGTCCAGCTTGGGACCTTTGATGCTTGTTGCTCTGCAAACTGTCACGGCCATTGTGGTGGCAATTGCGATGGCGCTACCGGTCGCTCATGCGCTGGAGCTTCCGGGAAAGATGCGGCTGCAGAAAGAGCATTATCTGGCCATGCAGCCGATCTACTACCCCGGATTCACCTACGCCGGTTTCTCGGAACCTCTGGGCCTCCTGTTGCTCTTGATTTTGCTGTTCCTCGTGCCCCTGGGAAGCACGGTGTTCTGGCTTGACCTTGCTTCATTCATCGCCCTTTTGGCCGTGCACGCGAGCTATTGGCTGTTCACCCATCCCGTCAACAATTTCTGGCTGAAGGATTTCCAGCTGAAGGGCTTTGGACGCAGCTTCTTTGGAATAGGCAAGCGTGTTGACTCTTCTCAGGCCGATTGGACCGACCTTCGGGACCGATGGGAATACTCGCATCTGATAAGAGCGGCCCTTGGATCGGCCAGCTTCGCGCTGCTCATCGTCTCGCTTGCTTTGTGAAGTATTCATCTTTTTTATGGTAGAGAATTTCCTCTCAATCGTGGAAGTAGCTCTTGACAATGATCCTAGCACTCCGTATGTGATCCTCACCTTGTTCCAGGAG
>DATBMX010000474.1:0-7259 GCA_036554625.1 Aestuariivirgaceae bacterium | reverse complement strand
TTTGCCTTCGCCATAAGGTTTCGCGCCGGCCGCTTCGGCGATCTTCTGCTGCTCCTCACGTTGATAACCCTCTTCGGCGGCTATCTCGTGAAGATCTATGCCTGGAAAAGCATTCTCGGCCGTGACGGAATCATAAACGCTGCGCTCGCCTGGCTCGGCCTCATCGACGAGCCTCTGACGTTCTTCATCTATAGCGCCAATGGCGTGGTGATCACGCTCGCCTACTTCCTTCTGCCCTTCGCCGTTCTGCCCATCTATGGCAACATGCGCGCCATTCCCGATGCGCTGATCGAGGCCGCCCGCGACCTTGGCGCCAGCGCCTATCGCGCCTCGCGAGACATCGTGCTGCCCCTCTGCGAGCGTGGCATCTCGGCAGCCTTCCTCCTGAGCTTCTTGATCTCCGTCGGTGATTATGTCACCCCGCGCTATGTGGGCGGCGGCGCCTCGATGATGGGCCATTTCATCGAGACGCAATTCTCCTTCGGCTTCAACTGGCCCATGGGAAGCGCCATGGCCTTCACTTTGATGGCGGCTTCGCTTGCCGTCTTCTGCCTGTTCCGATGGTCCTTTCGTCGCGTGGTCGGGGCCTGAGCATGTCCCTCTCGCAAGCCCTGTGGAGCGCCTTCATCGTTTTGATCGTGCTGTTTCTCACTTTGCCGCTGATCCTCGTCATCCTGTTCAGCTTCAACGCCTCCGCATTGACGAGCCTGCCGCTCACCGGCTTCACGCTCGACTGGTACCGAAAGCTGCTTGCCGACGACAGCTTCTGGCCGGCCCTTGAAGCGAGCTTGATCATCGGTCTCGCCGTGGCGCTGTCGTCGATGGCCATCGGCACGCTCGCCGCTCTTGGCCTCGCACGCCTGCGCCGTCGCTGGGCCGGCGTGCTCATGGCCTCGTTGATGGCGCCCATGATGCTGCCGGCTCTCATTATCGGCGTGGCGCTGCTCTCTTACTTCGTCCGTTTTCTCGACGTGCGCCTTGGCCTCTTGACGGTGATCCTCAGCCATCTCGTCATCGTCGTGCCCTTTGTTGTCGCCATAGTCTTCGCCAGGCTCTCGACCTTCGACTGGTCGTTGATCGAATCGGCTCTCGACCTCGGCGCATCGCCCTTGCGCGCCTTCTTCACCATCGCTCTTCCCATCATACAGCCGACGCTGGTCGGCGCCGCGCTCATCGCCCTAGCAATATCCCTTGATGATTTCGTCATCACCTTCTTCACCATCGGCAGCGGCAACACTCTGCCGACAATGGTATGGGGCATGGTGCGCACTTCGCTTGACCCGTCGATCAACGCCATGGCGACGCTTCTCATCGTGCTGAGCATCGGCTCGACCGCGCTTGCCCTGGCCATCAGCAAGTACCGGGGGTGAGGCGATGATGAGCATCGACTATCGAGACAAGACGGTTCTGATCACCGGAGCGGGCAGGGGCCTCGGCTTTGCCATGGCGCGTGCCTTTCTCCACGCTGGTGCGCATGTGATCCTGAACGACCGAACGCCCGACCTCGTCGAGACTGCGATAGAGCGCCTCGGGCGTGGTGCGAGGCTGACCGCGGCGCCAGCCGACCTTTCGACGCCGGCAGGAGCAACTCGCGCCATCGCTCCCGCCCATGCCAGGGGAAGGCTCGACATTCTCATCAACAACGCCGCCGTCAATGTCGAGCGAAGCATTGACGACACGAACGATGCCCATTGGGATCAGCATGTGGCGATCGTGCTTGGCGCCGCCTTCTTCACGATTCGCAATGCACTGCCGCTGCTCGCGGCCTCGAAAGGATGCGTCATCAACATTGCATCCGAGCTGGGCCTTCACGCCATTTCCAACAATGTCGCCTATGTGTCGGCGAAACACGGCGTGCTCGCGCTCACCCGCGCCCTCGCCATCGAGCTTGCCCAGGCGGGCGTGCGCGTGAACGCCCTTTGCCCAGGAACCATGGACACTGAGCTCATGCGCGAGTGCGCCGAGGACAGTGGCGATCCGGAAGCCTATTACCAGGGCTTTCGCGCCTATCACCCGCTCAATCGGCTGGCGGCGCCCGAGGAGATAGCGCGTTTCGTGCTCTGTCTCGCTTCTCCGGCCGCCGCCTTCATGACGGGTTCTTCCATTGCCATCGATGGCGGCAGCACCGCCGGGAGACTGTGACATGAATCTGCCTGGCGATCATCGCGTGCTGATCACCGGCTCGACGCGCGGTCTCGGCCACGCGGCGGCAATGGCGTTCTTGAAACACGGCGCGCATGTCATCCTACATGGGAGAAGCGACAACGCGGTGAAGAAGGTCACATCCGCGCTTTCCTCCCTTCACCCAGGCAAAGTCTCAGGCTTTGCCGCCGATCTTTCCGATCGAGCGGCGCAGGACGGGCTTGCCGCCGCGGCGGGCGATCTCGATGTGCTCGTCAATTGTGCCGGCATCTACGAGGAACGAATGCTGGGCGAGGCCGATGAGGAGCACTGGCTCACGACCATCGAGGTGAATCTCACAGCGCCCTGGCGTCTGGCGCGTGCGCTTCTTCCCGGCCTCAAACGCCGGCGGGGCCTCATCATCAATGTCGGTTCCGATTCTGCGTTGCTGGGCTTTTCGGGCGCGAGCGCCTATTGCGCGTCGAAGGGCGCGCTCGTCGGCCTCACCCGCGCTCTGGCCACCGAGCTGGCGCCTCAGGTACGCGCGCTGTGCGTTTGCCCCGGACCGATCGACACCGACATGATGCAGAACAGCGTCGCTTCCGCGCCCGATCCGAAGGCCGCGCGTCGGCAATGGGAGTCATATCCGCTGCTCAAGCGGGTCGCGACGCCGGCCGAAATAGCGGAGGCGATTCTGTTTGCGGCATCGCCCGCCTGCGCCTTCCAGACGGGGTCGCTCATCATTGTCGACGGCGGCGCAACTGCCGGTCGAAGACCGTAAACCCTATCGATGAAAGACTTTCCCCGCCGGGAACCTTGACCTTGAGCGTGGCGTTGCACGGCGCGAAGTTCACCCAAAAGGAGACATGCCATGCTTGCGAAAAATGCCTTGATTGCTGCCGCCTTGGCGGTGCCTCTGGCGTTTGCCGCCGCACCCGCTTTCGCGGACGATATTGACGTGGACTTCCGCGTCGGGATCGGAACGCCTTACTACTATGGCTATGGCGCCCACCCCAATGGCTATTTTCCCTACCGCCGCAAAATGAGCTGCTGGCAGGCGAGACAGCTTCTGCGCGACCGCGGCTTCCGCCGGGTGCGCACGCTTGAATGCAACGGCCGCGTTTACACCTTCCGCGTTCTGCGGCGCGGCAGGCCCGTCATCATCAGCGTCAACGCGCGAACAGGCGGCGTCTGGCGCAGCTGAACGAACGAGCTTGCGGCCGCGACCCTTGCGGTCTCATGGTGCTTGAGCGGCTGAGCAGCCATATACTGGCTGCCCAGCCGTTTCCCTTGGCGAGAACATGGCAAGCCTCAAATCTTATCGCGAGAAGCGAGATTTCCGGAAGACTGCCGAGCCGCCGCCGCGACGCGGCAGCAAACGGAGCAATCAATTCTGCGTCCAAAAGCACGACGCCCGCCGCCTGCATTTCGATTTGCGCTTGGAGCTCGACGGCGTCCTCAAGAGCTGGGCCGTGACTCGCGGGCCAAGCCTGATACCCGGAGACAAGCGTCTTGCCGTGCAGACGGAAGATCATCCCATGGATTATCTGGAATGGGAGGGCGTGATTCCGAAAGGCGAATATGGCGGCGGCACCATGATCGTCTGGGATCGCGGCACATGGCAGGCCGAGGGCGATGCCAAGAAAGGCCTTGCCAGGGGCAAGCTCGATTTCTCCCTCGCCGGCAAGCGCCTGAAGGGGCGATGGCATCTCGTTCGCATGCGCCGCCGGCCTTCCGACAGCAAAGACCAGTGGCTCCTCATCAAGGGGGCGGACGAATTTGCGAGAGCCCCCGGCGATCCTGAACTCGTCGAGGAAGAGCACACCTCCGTTCTGTCGCGCCGGACGAACGCCGATCTTGCTTCGAGCGGCGATATGCGCGCCGATCACGCCGAGCGCGAAACAAAAAGGGCGGCGAGCAAGGCGAAAGCGCCCGCCGCCGCCAGGCTCAAGGGCGCGCGCAAGGCCTTGCTTCCTGTTTTCGTCGAACCGAGCCTTGCATGTCTCAAGGATAAGCCGCCGAGCGGGCCTAAATGGATTCACGAGATCAAGTTTGACGGTTATCGCCTGCAGGCGCGTGTTTCCGGACGAAATATCCAGTTGCTCACGCGCCGTGGACTGGATTGGACGAAGCGCTTTCCCGGCATCCGCCGCGCGCTGCAGCTCCTGCCCGCGGCATCCGCTCTTATTGACGGCGAAGTGATCGTTCAGGATGAACGAGGGCTGTCCAGCTTCGCCGGCCTGCAGTCCGATCTCGGAGCAGGCCGATACGATCGGATGGTCTATCTCGCCTTCGACCTGCTCTATTATGACGGCGCCGATCTGCGCGCTGTGGCGCTCAAAGAGCGCCGCCTCCTCCTGCGCGACTTGATCGGTGCCCTGCCCCCCAGCTCGATCGTGAGCTTCAGCGATCATCTGGAGGAGGAGGGCAGCGCGGTTCTCGAACATGCCTGCAAGCTCGGCCTCGAAGGCATAGTGTCGAAACGCAGCGATCTTCCACACGTCTCTGGCAGGGGCGATCATTGGATCAAGACTAAGTGCGTGTCGGGCCAGGAGTTCGTCATCTTGGGCTATGTTCCCTCGACCGCTCTCCATGGCGCCCTGGGTTCTCTGGCCCTCGGTTACTACGGCAATGGCAAGCTGTTCCACGCCGGTCGCGCCGGAACCGGGTTCTCCGCCGACCAGGCGGTCGCGTTGCGCCGCCAGCTCGATGCTCTGCCCAAGACGACTCATGCATTTGCCAACAACCCGCCGCGCGTTGTGCTCAAGGACGTCAAATGGGTCGAACCGAAATATGTTGCCGATGTGGAATATCGCGGCTGGACGTTCGACGGCATGTTGCGCCAGGCTTCCTTCAAGGGTCTGCGCGAGGACAAGCTCCCCAATGAAGTGCGTCTGGAAACAAAGCAGACGGGCTCGCCGGCCTCGTCGCGCCGATATGATGTTAAACTCACGCATCCCGAGCGAATATTGTGGGAGGGCCAGGGCATTTCCAAACAGGCGCTCGCCGATTTCTACTCGGACATCGCGCCCTGGATTCTCCCTCACGTCACAGACCGCGTCCTGAGTCTCGTTCGTTGCCCGTCGGGTGCAGGCGCGGATTGCTTTTACGCCAAGCATGCGTGGGGCGGACTAAGTCCAAGCATTCGCCGCGTCGATGTCGGCGAGAACGTGCCGATGCTCGCCATCGACGATCTCAATGGTCTCATCGCGCTGGTTCAGGCGGGCGTTCTAGAGATTCACCCCTGGGGATCGCGCACCGGCAATCTCGATCGTCCGGACCGCCTCATTTTCGACCTCGATCCGGGAGAGGGCGTCGCCTTTGGCCTCGTCGTCTCGGCGGCGCGCGAGATTCGTGACCGCTTGAAGAGTTCCGGCTTGAAAAGCTTCGTGAAGACGACGGGCGGCAAGGGCCTGCATGTCGTTGCGCCGATCAAGCCCCGCGCCGGATGGGACGAGGTGAAGTCCTTCACCCAGCATGTCGCAGAAAGCATGGTGGCTGACAATCCCAAGATCTATGTGGCGAAAATGACCAAGTCTCTTCGTCGCGGCCGCATCTTCGTCGATTATCTGCGCAATGGGCGTGGCGCAACTGCAGTTGCGGCCTATTCGACGCGCGCCCGGCCGGACGCACCCGTGTCGACTCCGCTCGACTGGGATGAACTGATTGCAGACCTTCGCCCCAATCACTACACTCTTGGCAATTTGCAGCAGCGCCTCCATCATCTGAAAGGCGATCCTTGGCGCAGCTTCTTTTCAGTTCGCCAGAATTTGCCGGCGCTCGAATCGAGCGCCGATGCGGGGAGAAGCCGTCCCAAAAAGGGCTAGACGAGTTCCCTTCATAGTTCTCCATGCAATTTTTGTTTAATTTTTGGAACCTGATCCGCGAGATGACGTTTCGCTAGTGCCGCTCGTTCAATTCCGGAACAAACCTCTTACTGTACAAGGATTTCTGATGCGTCGATTGAATGCTGCAGATGTGTCTGCTGTGTCTCTCCAGTTTCCGGTGACGCTTATCTGCCTTTCGCATTTGCGCTGGAACTTCGTCTGGCAGCGGCCTCAGCATCTCCTGTCGCGCGCTGCCTCGAACTATGATGTGCTTTTCTTAGAGGAGCCGATTTTTCAGCGAGGCGTCAAGCCACGCATCGAATGGAGAACGGAATCATCCGGCGTCCAGATCGGTGTTCCGGTTCTGCCGGAGGGCAGCACGCCCACCGCCGTCACCCTCATGCAGCGCAAGCTGATCGATGAGACATTGAGCCGAAAGCCGAGCGGCAAGCTTGCGCTTTGGTACTACACGCCGATGGCGCTTCCCTTCACGCTTCATCTGCGTCCCGACATCTGCATCTACGACAATATGGATGAGCTCTCCCTTTTCCGCGGCGCCTCGCCGCGCCTCGTCGCTCTCGAGCGCCGGCTGTTTCAGCGGGCAGACGTGGTCTTCACCGGCGGTCAGAGCCTCTACGAGGCCAAGCGATCCAAGCATCGCAACATTCACGCCTTCCCCAGCAGCATCGATGCTTCGCATTTCCGCATCGCCCGTCTGAAGCGCCCCGCCCCGGAAGATCAGGCCCATATCAAGAAGCCGCGCCTTGGCTTTTTCGGCGTCATCGACGAACGATTCGATGTGGATCTCCTGGCGCGCACGGCGGAACTGAGGCCAGAGTGGCAGTTCGTCATGATTGGGCCTGTCGTGAAGATCGATCCGGAAATTCTGCCGAAACGCGACAACATCCATTGGCTCGGCGGCAAGACCTATGAAGAGCTTCCTTCCTATCTCTCCGGTTGGGACTTGGGTGTGATGCCTTTTGCCATCAATGAGGCGACACGCTTCATCAGCCCGACCAAGACGCCCGAGTTCCTTGCTGCCGGCATTCCCGTCGTTTCGACGCCGATCAGGGATGTCGTGCGGCCTTATGGCGAGCAGGGCTTGGTTGAAATCGCAAGCACGCCGGAAGAAGTCGTCGGCCGCGCCGATGTCCTGCTGCAGCGGCCGCGCGATGAATGGCTGCGCAACGTGGATGCGCATTTGTCGCGGATGTCGTGGGATCGCACATGGGCTGCAATGCGCAGGGAGATAGACCAACTTCTGACGCGCGCCCCGCGGCACACCTCGACCCCCGCCCGGACTGGGGAGGA
>DATBMX010000098.1:0-6087 GCA_036554625.1 Aestuariivirgaceae bacterium | reverse complement strand
ATTTGAAGCATGCTGGCAACGAAATAAGGTATGAATGAGGAAGACCGGAATGCCCTGCCCACTTGCAATCAGACCCCTCCCCGAGGCTCATTCGTCCAGCCCAGTCTATCACCGCATCCGATGAGCTTCGCGCGCCAGGACTGCGTTTTGGGCGCGCGACTATGGGTCTGAGACTAGTCGCTCATGCAGCCGCTGACAATGATTTATCGCCCTTGAGCCTCAGCCGAGGGCTTCTACCGACTTCAGCACGGCGGGCAGACGTTTGGAGAATATCTCCTCGATCTGATTTTCGCTGACGATCAGGGGCGGCGACAAGGCGATGGTGTCGCCCGTGATTCGCAGCATGACGTCATGATCGTGAAAGCCATTCTCCATCGCATGATAGGCGCGTTTTCCGGGCTGACCCGAAACGGGAGCGATATCGATTCCGGCGACGAGGCCAATCGTGCGGATGTCCTGAACGAGCGGCCGACCTTTCAGCGACATGGCGGCATCGGCCCATTTCTGCTCGAGGCCCAGAGCACGTTCAAACAAGCCTTCCTGCTTGTAGAGCTCGAGCGTCGCGACACCCGCGGCGGCGGCCATGGGGTGGCCGGTGTAGGTGTAGCCGTGGAAGAATTCGATCACGTGGTCGGCAGTCGTCATGAGGGCATCATAGATATGCTGGCGCACCATGACGCCGCCCATGGGAATGGCGCCCGACGTAATGCCCTTGGCGAAGGTGATCATGTCGGGCAATACGCCGAAACGCTCGGCGGCGAACGCGTGGCCCAGGCGGCCGAATGCGGTGATGACTTCATCGAAGATGAGAAGAATCCCGTGCTTGTCGCAGATTTCGCGCAGCCGCTTGAGATAGCCCCTGGGCGGCGCCAGAACACCGGTCGAGCCCGCCATGGGTTCGACGATGACGGCGGCGATGGTGGAGGCATCGTGCAGCTGCACAAGTCTTTCCAGCTCGTCGGCGAGATGGGCGCCCCATTCCGGCTCGCCCTTGGTGAAGGCCTGGTGCTCGCGGCTGTAGGTGTGGGAAAGATGATCGGCGCCGGGCAGGAGCGGCCCGAACCATTTGCGATTGGCCACCATGCCGCCGACCGAGATGCCGCCGAAGCCCACGCCATGATAGCCGCGCTCGCGGCCGATCATGCGCAGCCGCGAAGCTTCGCCCCGGGCACGATGATAGGCGAGCGCCATCTTCAGCGCCGTGTCGGCGGCTTCCGATCCCGAATTGCAGAAGAATGCATAGTTGAGATCGCCCGGCGCCAGAACGGACAGCCGGGAGGCGAGTTCGAAAATCTTCGGATGTCCGAATTGAAACGTAGGGGCAAAGTCGAGCTGCGCCGCCTGTTTCTGTATCGCCTCGACGATGGGTCCGCGGCAATGGCCGGCGTTGGAGCACCACAGGCCGGCTGTCGCATCCAGCACGGCACGGCCTGCCATGTCGTAATAGTGCATGTCCTTGGCACGAGCGATGAGGCGCGGGCGCTTCTTGAAGGAGCGGTTGGGCGTGAAGCCCATGAAGAACGGCTCAAGATTGTTCGGCGTTGGTTCCCACGAAGCCGCATCGTGACGCTCAGCCTTGTTCATGTCATATCTCCTGATGGGAGGGGCTTGAGCATAGCAAAGGCCCAAGACGACCGGAAGGAACCAGAAAGGCTGTGGAGCTTCGTCCAGATGGGTTCCGCATCGAAGGGGCAAAGGCGAGACTGAAGGGGAATGATTCATGGCAGGTGCGTCGAACATCGTGGCTGCAGGCGTCCTGGCGATCGGCGTTGCCGCAGCCGGATTTCTCGCCGGCGAAGCATTGATCAAGAGCCGGCTGGGGTTCCGCACGGTGACGGTGAAAGGATTGTCCGAGCGGGAAGTGAAGGCCGATCTCGGTTTCTGGCCCGTCCGCTTCGTCGCCAACGGCGCCAATCTCGAGGATGCGCGGCTGCGCCTCGAGGCATCGGAGAATGCCGTGAAAGCCTTCCTGGCGCGGCAGGGATTCGAAACGGGCGACTATCAGGTGCAGAACATTCTCGTCGAGGACCGTTTTGCCGGCTACAACGCGCAGCAGACGCCGGAGCAGTTCCGCTTCGTCCTGACGGAAGACATGCTCGTGCGCTCGCAGGACGTGCAAAAGCTCGCTCAGGCGGCTCGCAATATGGGGGACCTTCTCAAGGCCGGGGTGGTGTTCTCCTCCGACAGCTACAATGCTGGGCCATCCTTCATCTTCACGGGCATCGCCAATCTCAAGGGCGAGATGCTGAGCGAGGCCACGCAGCGCGCGCGGGAAGCGGCACAGAAATTCGCAGAGGAATCCGGCGCGGAAGTCGGCGACATTCAAAGCGCCAATCAAGGCGTGTTCGAAATATCCCCCGCCGTCGAGATTCCCAATGACCGTCCGGAGAAGCAGACCGACAAGAAGGTGCGGGTGGTGACCACGATCACCTATTTCCTCGAGTAGAGAATGGGGAGGGCATGACGGCGCCTTCCCTGCTCCAATTCACGAGCATCACCCGTGTCTCACGCCATGGGCAATGCTGCGGCGGGAGAACTCGCGCATGGGATCGACGCTCAAGGGCAGGCGGAGAGCGAATTCGAGCTCATCCCTGGTGAGGCCGATATCAAAGAGAAGATGATCGTCGAGATCCTGGAGCTTGCGGAGCGTGCGGCGCTTCCACCAATTGCCGATGATCCGGCGCAAGGCCGCAAATGCGTAGGTCCGCTCGTCCGACTCTGCCTGGTGCAACATATATTCGCGCATCATCGTCACTCCTGATCTCCACGCTTGTCGTGGTGCAATCCTAGATTGACCCCCTTGCAAAACGTCATTGTACTGTTTAAGCTCGTCCAATTGTCACCGTCAATTGAAACATTGTCACCATGACAAATTGGATCCCGCATCTCGCCACCGACCGGCCCCGTTACATCGCCATCGCCGATGCGATCGCGCAGGACCTTGCCTCCGGAATATTGAGAATTGGTGACAGGCTTCCGCCCCAACGCCGGCTTGCCTGGCAGCTCGGCGTGACGGTTGGCACCATAACGCGCGCCTATCAGGAGGCGGAGCGGCGGGGGCTTCTCAGCGGCGAGGTCGGCCGCGGCAGCTATCTGCGCGATCCGCAGCGCCGATCCATCCTATCGCACAGCCTGGCGGCCGAGCCGGGCGTCCTGCAGATGCATATCGCTGCGCCGCCGCGGGTGCATTCTCTGAAGGACCTCGATTCAGCGCTCGACCAGGTCAAGGCGAATGCCGCACGGCAGGAGCTTCTCGATTATGGGCCGTCGGCCGGAGCGGCCGCCTATCGGCAAATGGGGTCGGCCTGGCTCGAGCGCAGCGAAGTGCTCGCTTCCCCCGATCAGGTGGTGGTGACCGCCGGCGCCCATCCGGCTTTGATCGCATGCCTGTCGCTGCTTGCCAGGCGCAATGGGCATGTGGTCACGGAGCCCTTGTCCTACCCGACCATTCTGCCGATCTGCAGGCTGCTCGGCCTCCATCTGCACGCAGCGGACATGGACGAGAACGGCATCGTGCCGCAGTCGCTCGAAGCGCTGGCCAAGGCCTGTGACGCCCAGCTCGTCTATCTTGTTCCGACACTTCACAACCCGACAACGATCACGACCAGCGAGGAGCGTCGGCGCGCGGTCGCCGAGCTCGCCCGGCGCCTCGATCTGACGGTGATCGAGGACGATATTTTTCGCCTGCTGTCGCCGAAGCCGGTGCCGCCGCCGATCTTTCAGCTGGCGCCCGAGCGGACCTATTACATCACCAGCCTTTCCAAGAGTGTGGCGCCGGGCCTGCGGGTGGGGTTCGTCGCCACGCCGAAAGGACGAGCCGAGGGGCTTGCGCTTCAGCAGATGATCATCGGCGCGCGGGTGCCGGGCCTTACAGCAGAAGTGGCGCGAGCGTGGATGGGCAATGGCACGGCGGAGCGGACGCTCGCCGACATTCGCAATGAGATTTCGATGAGGAGGCTCATTGCTCTCAACGTGCTCGGACACCGCAACCCCCTGTGCGCCGAAGGGTCCGTTTTCCTGTGGCTTCCCCTGCCCGAGCAATGGCGGCCCGGGGATTTCGCGCGCGCCGCCGAAGTGCGGGGGGTGAAGGTCACGCCAGGAAGCGCCTTCGCGGTGGCGCGGCGGCAGGGCGATCAGGCGGTAAGGGTGTGCTTTGGAATTCCGGAGTCGCGCGAGGCGCTGCGCGGCGGGTTCGAGGCGATCGAACGGCTGCTCGAAGAGGAGCCGCCGGAAAGCTTCCGCGTCCTCGCCTGACAAGAAACGCCGGCAGACAATGCTCTTGACGGATGAAGCTCCCTCAATTATGTCAGCGGCGGTTGTTAGCACTCGCTCATGCTGAGTGCCAGCCGGAGAGGCCGCATCCGGAGATAGGCATAAGGTTGCAGTTCTCTCCCGAAAGTTGTTCCATTCATGTAAGATGTCCAAGGAGAAAAACTCATGAAATTCCGTCCTCTGCACGATCGTGTCGTCGTGCGCCGGGTCGAGGAAGATACGAAGACCAAAGGCGGCATCATCATACCCGATACCGCCCAGGAGAAGCCGATGCAGGGTGAGATCATCGCCGTCGGACCAGGCGGGCGTGACGAGACCGGCAAGCTTATCCCCATCGATGTAAAGCCCGGCGACTTCGTGCTGTTCGGCAAATGGTCCGGCACGGAAGTGAAGCTCGAAGGCGAAGAACTCCTCATCATGAAGGAGTCCGACATCATGGGCATCATCGAAGGAAGGCCCGCCGCCAAGAAGGCCGCGGCCTAGTCGTTCACATTACTCAATGAAGGAGCAAGCCTATGGCTGCTAAAGAAGTACGCTTTTCAGCGGACGCGCGCGAACGAATGCTGCGCGGGGTCGAGATTCTCGCCAATGCGGTGAAGATAACGCTCGGACCAAAGGGCCGCAACGTGGTCATCGACAAGTCATTCGGCGCACCGCGGAGCACCAAGGACGGCGTTACGGTCGCCAAGGAGATCGAGCTCGACGACAAATTCGAGAACATGGGCGCCCAGATGGTTCGCGAGGTCGCGTCCAAGACCAATGACGTGGCGGGCGATGGAACCACGACGGCATGCGTGCTGGCGCATTCGATCGTGCGGGAAGGCGCCAAGGCCGTGGCCGCCGGCATGAACCCGATGGACATCAAGCGCGGCGTCGCCCAGGCGGTGCAGACCGCGATCGAGGACATCAATCGGCGCTCGAAGAAGGTCAAGGGCTCTGAGGAGATCGCCCAGGTCGGCACCATTTCCGCCAATGGCGAGAAAGACATCGGCGAGATGATCGCCAACGCCATGCAGAAGGTCGGCAATGAGGGCGTGATCACGGTCGAGGAGGCCAAGAGCCTCGACACCGAGCTCGAGGTGGTCGAAGGCATGCAGTTCGACCGCGGCTATCTGTCGCCCTATTTCATCACCAACGCCGACAAGATGCTGGCCGAGCTCGAAGAGCCCTACATCCTTCTCTATGAGAAGAAGCTTTCCAACCTCCAGGCCATGCTGCCGATCCTCGAGGCGGTGGTCCAGTCCGGCCGGCCGCTCTTGATCGTGGCGGAAGACGTCGAAGGCGAGGCGCTCGCCACGCTCGTCGTCAACAAGCTGCGCGGCGGGCTCAAGGTTGCGGCGGTGAAGGCGCCGGGCTTCGGCGATCGCCGCAAGGCGATGCTCGAAGACATCGCCGTTCTCACCGGCGGCCAGCTCATCTCGGAAGAGCTCGGCATCAAGCTCGAGAACGTCACCCTCGACATGCTCGGCCGCGCCAAGCGGGTGCGCATCGAGAAGGAGAACACGACGATCGTGGATGGCGCCGGGAAGAAGCCCGAGATCCAGGGCCGCATCGCCCAGATCAAGCAGCAGATCGAGGACACCACGTCCGATTATGACCGCGAGAAGCTGCAGGAGAGGCTTGCGAAGCTTGCCGGGGGCGTTGCCGTGATCAAGGTTGGCGGCGCCACGGAAGTCGAAGTGACGGAGAAGAAGGACCGCGTCGATGATGCGCTGAACGCCACGCGCGCGGCTGTCGAGGAAGGCATCGTGCCGGGCGGCGGCGTCGCCCTGCTCAGGGCCAAGAAGGCGGTGGAAGCACTCAAGTCCGACAATC
>DATBMX010000422.1:0-1814 GCA_036554625.1 Aestuariivirgaceae bacterium | reverse complement strand
TATGGAACAGTCTTGCTCTGGCCGTTGTCACCGGTCTCACCACGACCCTGCTCGGCTTGGGGCTCGCTCTGCTGCACAAACGCACAGGCTTCCGTTTGAAAGCGCTCTTGCGTGGTCTTGCCGTACTACCCATCATCACTCCTCCGTTCGTGATCGGCCTGGGAATGATTCTCATTTTCGGGCGAACCGGTCTGATCACGATGTGGATGCATGAATGGTTTTCGATACCGCCGAGCCGATGGATTTACGGCTTCGCAGGTCTCATCATCGTGCAAACCCTGGCGTTCGCGCCCATTGCCTATTTGGTGTTGGTAGGCGTGGTCGAAGGTATCAGCCCGTCGATTGAGGAAGCTGCTAGAACACTCCGTGCCGACAAATGGCGCACGTTCACGACCGTAACATGGCCGCTGCTGCGTCCTGGCCTTGCCAACGCCTTTCTGATTGGCTTTGTGGAAAGCCTTGCCGACTTCGGCAATCCTCTCGTTCTCGGCGGCAACTTCGACGTTCTCTCCACTGATATTTTCTTTGCCATTGTCGGTTCTCAAAATGATCCGGGAAGAGCAGCCGCCCTTGCGATCGTATTATTGGCTCTGACGCTCTCTGCCTTCATGTTGCAGAGGCAGTGGCTCGGCCGGCGTTCCTACACGACGGTTGCGGGCAGGGGCGACTCCGGCGTTCCCGCCCAACTGCCAAGGGGTATCAAACTTTTGATCTACGCCACGACCATTCCGTGGCTTGCGTTCACCTTTGCGATATACTCAATAATCCTGCTCGGGGGCTTTGTTCACTCCCTGGGGATCGATAACACACTCACGTTTCAGCATTACATTACGGCTTTCGGCGTCGAATGGACCGACCACGGAATTCTGTGGGCCGGCCGCGCCTGGCCTTCATTTCTTACCACTCTTCAATTGGCAGCGCTTGCGGCGCCTCCCACCGCCGCGATTGGTCTGCTTACGGCCTATCTGCTGAATCGACAGCGGTTCGTCGGACGAACCGCCTTTGAGTTTATCACGATGTTGAGCTTTGCTATTCCTGGCACCGTGATTGGAGTCAGCTACATACTTGCTTTCAATGTCCCGCCAATCGAACTCACAGGTACTGCTCTCATTCTCATAATCTGCTTCGTTTTTCGCAATCTGCCGGTTTCGATTAGAGCGGGCCTCGCCAGCTTGGCGCAGATCGACAAAAGCCTCGACGAGTGCTCGCTCATACTGCGGCACAATACTTTCGGCACTGTAAGGCGCGTTATACTTCCGCTGCTGCGCCCCGCCATCGTAGCTTCTCTTGTCTATTCCTTTGTTCGCTCCATCACCTCGGTTAGCGCCGTCATTTTTCTCGTTAGCGCGCAATATAATCTCGCCACAGCCTACATCGTCGGTCGGGTTGAAATATCGGACTTCGGCGTGGCGATCGCTTACAGCTCGGTACTCATTGTCTTGATGATGTTCGTCATCGGCTTGATTCAAGTCGCTGTAGGAGAACAGCGGCGTGCAATTATCTCGCCTGCCGCTCCGGCTCTAAAGCGAGAGCAATACGCATGAAGCCGATTGACGCCGTTGCCCAAGTGATGCTGGAGAACGTCAGCAAGCAATTTGGCTCTGTGCGTGCTGTCGATGGTATTTCCATCGATATAGCACCTGGCCATCTGGTCACTCTGCTCGGGCCATCAGGTTGCGGCAAGACCACAACACTTCGAATGATCGCGGGACTGGAGTTGCCAACGACGGGGCGCATCTTGATCGCTGGCAAGGACGTGACATTGCTGCCGCCCAATGAGCGCGACGTGAGCATGGTTTTCCAGTCCTATGCTC
>DATBMX010000375.1:0-3147 GCA_036554625.1 Aestuariivirgaceae bacterium | reverse complement strand
TCGGAGCGCCCAACAGCTCGAATTCACAGCGTCTCGTCGAAACGGCGCGGCGGGCAGGCTCAAAGCGCGCGTTCCTGGTGCAAAGGGCTGAGGAGATCGATCTCGACGAGATCCGCGAGGCGCGCATCATCGGCCTTACGGCAGGCGCGTCGGCTCCAGAGATTCTGGTGGACGAGGTCATTGAAAGGCTGCGCTCGCGGTTCATCGTAACAGTCGAGGCAATGAAGGGCGAAGAGAATGTCTCGTTCAAACTTCCACGACAGCTAAGAGGAAGAGGCCCGGACAGGCGCGAGCGTTGCGCCTGATGGAAGCGGTGCAAATCTTCACCGACGGGGCGTGCTCGGGGAATCCCGGTCCAGGCGGCTGGGGCGCCCTCTTGCGTTTCGGCGCGCGCGAAAAGGAGCTCAAGGGCGGCGAGGCGCTGACCACCAACAACCGCATGGAGCTGATGGCCGCCATCTCGGCGCTCGAGGCGCTCAAGCGCAGCTGCAGCGTGGACCTCTATACGGATTCCAATTATCTGCGGGAGGGCATCACAAAGTGGATTCACGGCTGGCGACGCAATGGCTGGCGCACGGCCGAGAAGAAGCCCGTCAAGAACGCCGAACTGTGGCAGCGGCTGGACCAGGCGCTTTCGCGTCACCGCATCCAATGGCATTGGGTGAGGGGCCATGCGGGCCATGTCGAGAACGAGCGAGCCGATGCGCTGGCGCGGCAGGGCATGGCGCCATTCAAGAGACGCGATTCGAACAAGCTCTAGAGCTGCTCGAGCATCGTGTCGCCGCCCGATACATTCACACCCGGCTTGTCCTCGACATTAAGGGTCTTGATGACACCGTCCTCGATGATCGCTGCATAGCGAGCCGATCTCCTGCCCATGCCGCCGGCCGAGAAATCGCGTTCGAGGCCCATGGCGCGGGTGAACTCGCCATTGCCGTCGGCCAGGAACAGGATCTTGCCGTCGGAACCCGTTTGCTTCGACCAGGCATGCATGACATCGGCGTCATTGACGGCGACGCAGGCAATGGTGTCGACGCCCTTGGCCCTGATGGCATCGTGGTTGAGCAGATAGCTCGGCACATGCAGCTTGTGACAGGTGCCGGTGAAGGCGCCGGGGACGGCGAAGAGAACCACCTTCTTGCCGGCAAAAACCTCAGAGGTGGAAATCTTCTTCCTGCCTTCCGGCGTCATGATGAAAAAGCTGCTGTCGGGAACCCTGTCCCCTATCCTCACGGTCATGAAGTTCTCTGCGAAATCGACGGTTCAAACTGACTAGTCGACGGGAAGGGTTTGCGCAAGGCTGGAGCGGCCGGAGACGAGCGTAACCGTCAACTGCTTGCCGCGAAGCACAGCGGGAGCGGTTATGCCATCGACAGGCAGATGAAAAAGAGAAGAGCTCGCGCCTGCTTGCACCGGCCGAGGCTTGCGAAAGTATGCTCCCCGGTGGCCCTCGATAAACATGTCGGTCGTGGCTGAAGGCACAGGCGCCGCCAATGCGATTTCGAGTATCGGCGACTTGTCGGAGCCGCGCATGCGAAGCGATTTGACAGCAGGGATGAAAGAAGCCGTGGCGCTGCCCGGAATTTGCGCGGCAAATGTGGCAAGCAACTCCCTGTCCGGAAGCGCGGAAGTGGATGCGGCGGCAAGTTCGAGCGAAAGCTTCTTCTCGGCCGGGATGCAGACATCCTTGCAGACGGCATAGAAGAGCGACAGTTTGACTTCGATGGGCGTCGACGGATCAAGCCTGTCGATGCGCAAAGGAAAAACAATGTGACCGAGATAGCCGATGGTTTCACCTGCGGCATCGCGATAACGGCGGGGTGCGGGCCAGCCCACGGTCACCGCCCTCAGATTGACGGAGCCCGACCAATCGAATTGCGGTGGAACGCCCGAATCACCTGGCACGCGCCAATAGGTCTTCCAGCCTTCAGAGAGGATGATCTCCAGTCCTGCATTCCAAGCGCCATCGGACGTTTCGGCCTGGAACAACCTTGCCGAATGGGTAGGCTCGGAGGATCGAGACGCCGGCGCGCCGAGCGCCAAGGAAAACAAAAATAACGCAGCCAATATCGCTTTCAGCATGGCGCGGGAGTTCCTCTTCGAAGCTCAACTAGCGCGGTCGAGGCAGGAAACCCCAATCACGATTGTGTCAGAGTTTCTTGCGATCCTGCCACATAGGGTTAGATTAGCGGGACGGGTAACGCCAATGGCTCTCAGTTCCAATCCATATCTCGATGGCAAGCTCCTGATCGCCATGCCAGGAATCGGCGATCCGCGCTTCGACCGAAGCGTCATTTTCCTGTGCGCCCATTCGGCAGACGGCGCCATGGGGATCGTGATCAACAAGGTCGCGCAAAACATCACTTTCCCGGATCTATTGTCGCGGCTCGATCTTCTGCCTGTTGAGAACCAGATCAATCTCGACAAGCGGCTGTCGCAGATGCCGGTTCAGTTCGGCGGCCCTGTCGAAACAGGGCGAGGCTTCGTGCTGCACACGACGGATTATTATTCCGCCGATACGACTCTGCCGATCAGCGAGCGCGTCGGCCTCACCGCAACGCTCGACGTCCTGCGCGCCATCGCCAAGGGCGAAGGCCCGCGGCGGTCGCTTCTGGCGCTCGGCTATTCCGGCTGGGGACCAGGACAGCTCGAAGATGAGATCCAGAAAAACGGCTGGCTTCATTGCGAAGCGGATGAGGATCTGATCTTCGCCATGGCGAATGAAGAGAAATACCAGGCGGCCCTGCAGAAGATCGGCATCGACCCGCGCATGCTGTCGAGCGATGCGGGCCACGCCTAATCTCAGGTCAGTTTAGCCGCCTTCGATTTTCGCCTCTGCCGGCGAAGCATTGGCGGCTTCTCCTCGTCCTCCTCGATCCGAGATTCGGAGGAAGCAGAGGCATCGGGCTTCGAGACCGGCTCGGCGGCAGCCGCTGCTTGGACGTCAGCTCCCTCTGTGGAGATTTCCTGCGCGCGCTGATCGCCCGTGGCTGGCTCTGAAATCTCGCTTGTGACTGATGATGCGGGCTGCTGGGTTTCGGACCCTGGCTGTGGAGACGCCTCATCGGTCGAAGAAGGCTTCTCGCGAGGCGCGGGGGCACTCTGCTTCTGATCGTCAGCCTCTTTCAAAGCCATGTTTTCCACAGG
>DATBMX010000344.1:0-2931 GCA_036554625.1 Aestuariivirgaceae bacterium | reverse complement strand
CGACGTCTTTTTCGTCATCTCCGGCTTTCTGATCACCCGGCTTCTGCTGAAGGAGATTGAAGCAACCGACCGCATCGATCTGCTTGGCTTCTGGACACGACGAGTGAGGCGGCTGCTGCCCAATGCTTACGCCACGCTCATTGGCACGCTGCTGCTCGCCTTGTTCCTGTTCCCCGGGTACAACCCCGGACATCTCGTGCGAGACGTCATCTTCGCCGCACTGGAGATCGCCAATTTCCGCTTTGCCGCGAGTGCTGTCGATTATTTCCAATCGGAAGGCCCCGCAAGCCCGGTTCTGCATTTCTGGTCCTTGAATATCGAGGAGCAGTTCTATCTCTTCTGGCCGCTGCTGCTCGCCGGAATAAGTTTCTCATGGCGGGGGCATCGCCGCCGCCTGATCATTCTGGCATTGGTTTTGATCTGGTGCGCTTCGTTCGGCGCGAGCGCGGTCATCACCTTCACCGAGCAGCCGATCGCCTATTTCAGCACCGGCACTCGCTGCTGGCAGCTGGCGACCGGCGCGCTGCTCGCAGCCGCCTGGCGGAGCATTGAGCAACTGCCCCAGCTTCTCCGGGTTGTCATGGCTTGGGGTGGATTAGCCGCCATTCTGTTCGGCATGGCGTCCATTCATGAAGGCGCGCTCTACCCAGGTTCCCTGGCGCTATTGCCGACGCTTGGGGCGGCCGCTCTCATCGCCGGCTTTGACGCGGTCGAGCCAGAAGGCTTGTTAAGGCAAGGGCTCAGCTTACACCTTATGCAATGGATCGGCGAGCGCTCCTATAGCTGGTATTTATGGCATTGGCCGCTGCTTGCCCTGCCCCGGGTGACGTTTCCCGAGACCCCCTATATCGCCGCGATCGCCTTACCAGCGTCGTTGATCATCGCCTGCCTCGCCTATTCCTGGCTTGAGACGCCGGTACGCCACAGCCCCAAATTGGCCGGCGCGCCATGGGCAACACTGGCCGGCGCCACGGCTGGGCTTGGTCTGATCCTGATCGCGGGATTCGCTTATCTGCCCGTGCTCTCCGCGATGGATCAGCAACTCGCCGCGCGAGTGGAGCAAATCGAGACGGCTTCGAAGGACATCGCAAGGGTCACGAGAGCCAACTGCCTGCAGCATAAGAATGATATTGACCCGGCACTCTGCGAATATGGTGCGCCGGGCGGGCGCTATCGGGTCGCGTTGGTCGGCGATAGCCATGCCAATCACTGGTCTCCCGCTCTTGAGGCTGGGGCAAAGCGGGCCGGTTGGCGTGTTACGCAGTGGACGAAGGGCAGTTGCACAAACGCCAGCGTTACCCTCTACTCGAAGGAGCGAGGATTTTACACAAGCTGCGATCAATGGCGCGAGGACGTTCTAAGAAGACTAACGGAAACGGACATCCCCGATCTGGTGATCCTTTCCGACCGGGTTAACTATGGCGATCAAGTCTACGATCACACGCTGAAACGAATTCTCTCGGGCAGCGAGGGACAAAAGGCATGGAAAGACGGATTTCGAAGAACGATTCAACGGTTGCTTGAGGCAGGCGTGCAGGTGGTCGTTATGCGGGATGTTCCGCGCATGCCGAGGGATTATCGGGCTTGCCTGTTGACGGAGAGCGAGTGTCCGATACCTCGCGCGAGTGCCTTAGGCTATCCGCCGCTCGAAGCCGAGGTCGCGCGGGAGTTCCCCGATCGCGTTACATTCGTCGATTTCAGTGATCGGATTTGTGACGCGGGCCATTGCCCGGCGATGCGCAACGGATTGATCGTATACCAGAACACGAGCCATCTCACAGCGACCTATGCGGCAACATTCGCTCCGCAGATGGCGGAGGTGCTACGCGGCTTTGAGCGGATTTTGGGTGCGGCTGATCGAAAACCGCCTCTTCCCGACAAATCGGTGACGTCCGATGCAAGGTGATCGGCCGATAAGTCTGCAAGCCGTCGGGTCCTTCCTGCGTGAATGGCGGGCGCATCCGCGCCTTCACATCCGACTGCGCCTCTGAGCCATTGGGGTCTCGCCGTCAACGCTCCTGAGCAGCCTTCTCCTGCGCGCTTGCCAGATGGCGCTCATACATTTTGACGTCGCGCAGCCAGCGGCCGAAGGCCAACGATGAGGCAAAGGCGAAACCGTAAAGGCCGCCAAGGATGAGCCCGTTGAGAAAATATTCCTTCAGGAAATATGCCGGGAAGCCCATTGTCACGCGCAGAGCGACATTCCAGCGCGGCTTAAGCGGTGTTTCCCTCGCCCGAACCGAGCTCACCCGGTTGAGCTTGGCGATAACGTGCTCCATCGATATGAAGGAGTAATGGAGTAGCGGCTCCCGAATCCGGCCAACGCGTTCCCCCGGCGGTGCATCGACCTGATCCCACGCGGCGTGATCCGGGATTCTGACGCGCCTCCTGTCATACAGCTTGATGCGACGAGCCAGCTTGAACCCCCGCCACGGCTTGCCGTAAGGCGGCACTATGATCATCGTGATCTCATACATCGCCTGCTGCGGCCCTCTCTCGAGCACGCCTCGGATCTCCTCCGCCAGGGCCGGCGTGACCACTTCATCGGCATCGAGGTCCAGCAGCCAGTCATGTAGCGCGGCAGCCTCGCCGACGCGCTTCTGCCGTCCGTTGCCGAGCCAAGGCTGCTTGACGATGCGGGCGCCCTCCGCTTGCGCAATGGCAAGGGTTCGATCCTTCGACCCGGAATCAACGATCACGACCTCGTCCGCGACCTGAAATGCCGCGCGGACGACCTCGCCTATCCGACGCTCTTCGTTCAAAGTGCGAATGTAGCAGGATAGGCGAAGGCCATCCGGGCGCGCCGAAGGAGCGATATGCATTGGATTGCGCTCCTGAAACCCTTGCTCGGTCATCGCCCTCTCCGAAACACGCTGCTTTTCGCTTGCCCTATGAACGCCGTTTCTGGCAAGGGAAAATTGCGCTGCAGCG
>DATBMX010000336.1:0-4468 GCA_036554625.1 Aestuariivirgaceae bacterium | reverse complement strand
GACTACGATCTTGCCTCGCATGGTGTAGTGACCGACGCCGCACAGCTCTGCGCAGAGAATTTCGAACGTGCCGGTTCTGGTGGGGGTAAACCAGAAATAGGTGACCATGCCGGGCACCATGTCCATCTTGCCGCGGAATTCCGGCACATAGAAGTCATGCAGCACGTCGATTGAGCGAAGGGTGACCTTCACGGGCTTGTTGACGGGAATATGCAGATCGGCGCCCGACACCACCAGGTCGTCATGCGCCTTCGGGTCGTTCTTGTTCAGCCCCAGCGAATTGTCGCCGTCGACGTTTTTCGTATCCGACGTGCCGAGCACGCCGTCGCTTCCGGGCAGGCGGAAGCTCCATAGCCATTGCTGGCCGACGACCTCGAATTCCTGGGCATCCTTCGGAACGGTGACGAAATCGTGCCAGACGATGAGACCGGGCGTCAGCATTGCGGCGACGCCGACACCGGTGATCACGGTGAGCCAGCCTTCCAGCTTCTTGTTCTCAGGCTTGTATTCGACTGGAGTGTCGCCCCTGAACTTCCAGATGCAGTAGGCCATGAAAAGGATGATCGCGACGAAGACGACGCCCGTGATCCAGAAGGTTATGATGATCGTGTGGTCGATATAGCTCCAATTGGAAGCGATCGGGGTCCACCACCACGGGCTCAAGACGTGGAACAGGACCGATCCGATCCCGACTGCGAGTATCAGAAGTGCCACTACCATGCAAAACCCATCCCAGAGCGCGAGCGCAAGGCCGCAAATGATCATTTCAGCAGCGTCGTCCGCCGAAGCTCTTTATCAACAAAGCACAAGGCTCGACGCGCAGCGTTTCCCATTTCCCACAGCTTCATTTCGCGGCTGCAGGTTCTTTAGCAAAAAAAAGGCTTTATTCCCCTTTTGCAAGGGGTTGTTGTATCCCGATATTTGACACGATTCATCCTATCACGAACGTGAGTCGGCAATCGTCTGGCGGTTATTCAATCACAACTTCACTAGCGCTGCAACTGGGGTAAAAATTCTGATCCGTGAAAGGGTCACGATTCCACGACGGCACGGTACAAATGCCACGTCGAATGACCCAGGACCGGGAGGACGACGATGAGCCCGATGAAGCAGGCGAGACTGCCGATCACGAGCGCTCCGGCGACGATCAGTCCCCAGAGAGCCATGGTCTTCGGGTTGGTGAGAACGGCCCTGATAGAGGTCGATACGGCCGTTACCGCACTGACATTCCGATCAAGGATCATGGGGAAGGAAACGACGCTGATCATGAAGGCCGCGAGGGCGAAGAAGAAGCCCACGCCGCACCCTACGGCGATGAGGGTCCAGCCGCGCGAGGTGGTGAGGACCTGGTCGGCAAATTCGAGCACGGAGGCGGGCTGCACATTGTCGAAAATCGATGCGTAGATGGCGCGCGCGGTCGTCAGCCAGGCGAGGAAAATGACGAACAGCAGGGCGCTCATCGCCAGCAGGCTGCCCAGCTTCGGCGAACGCAGAAAATCCAGCGGTTTCAGTGAGATATCCAAGCCGAGCTCGCGGCGGCGGCTCAATTCGTAAAGGCCGAGGGCGGCGATCGGGCCGAGCAGAGCGAAGCCGGCGATGAGGGGGAACGCCATCGGCAGCATGTCGTATCCGAAGGTGACGGAGAACAGGACCAATCCTATCAACGGATAAACGATTACGAGGAAGAAAGCGAAGGTCGGCATTGCCGTGAAATCGTCCCAGCCCTTGGCCAGCACGTTGCTGAGAACGTCCGGCGAAATGCGGCGAATGCCCGGTTGCCCGTGAATCGAATAGCTGTCGATGCTGGAATTTGCATTGGCCATGCTCATGCCTCCCTGCCGAGCGTGCATCACAGCCGTCACCGGAAGCACAGGAGCGCCCTTCAGCGCTCGAATCACTCCGGGCCTGCGTCACACCCGCGCACATTATACATCAAAACGCGACATGATGTCGCTTTTTTATACTCGATTATGTACACCCTATCACTAAGCTTGCATGTGCGCATAGCGATCATCGAAACGGCAAAATCGACAACAGATATCTCAGCGGACGGGGAGGTCGGGCGGTGCGATTGCAGCGGTTGCGGTGTGAGCCGCAGAAAAGCATCGGCGCCACGGTGATTCCAGCGAATATTTCCTGCGCCTGGAAGCGTTCATGGACGGCTTTTCTCGCCCTCCGTCAATTTTTTCGCGTTGGCGATGTCGGATTTTTCGAGAAAAATCACGGACGTAAACAATCAGGAAACTGGCAATTTCTTCGTTCGGATCCTATATGAACGAAGAGACCGTCAGCTCTAAAACTTTGGCACTGATAATTTCTCCTCAGCCGGGTAAGCTGACACACCGAGACGAAAGGAGCTGACCCCATGTCCACCCCTGCCACGTCGAAGGACGAGATGCGGCGCCGCGCGGAAATTCGCGAGAAAAATGCCGAATTGCGCCGGATCGACGCGGCAAGGGCCATGGAAGCCCAGCGCTCGGCACAAGCTGCCGAGCAGGCCAAGACCGCCCGTCTGCGAGCCCTTCGGTTGGCGAAACTGGCCGAGGAGGCTGAGGAGAAGGCTGCCGGGGCGCGGAAGCCTTCCCGGAAAAAGAAGGCTGCCGCCAAGGTTTGAGCCGGTGGCGCTTTAAAGCGCCCTCAGGTCGCCGGGCTGAGCCCGCCATCGACATTGATCGCAGTCCCCGTCACATAAGAGGCCGCGTCCGAGGCGAGGAAGCAGGCGACGCGCGCGAACTCCTCGGCCTCGCCCATCCGGCCGAGCGGGATCGTCTTGGCGATCGGCTCTAGAAATTCCTCATAGGACAGGTTCGACCCGCTCGCCTTGTGTCGCCGCTCCCATTGCCCGCTCTTGATCTTGCCGACGCACAGGGCGTTCACCAGCACATTCCACGGCCCATATTCGCGCGACATGGATTTGGTCAGCGCGATGCCGGCGGCGCGGCTGAGCGTGGTCGGGGTGCTGGCGGCCTCCAACGATTTCGCGTTGATGCTGACGACATTGATGATCCGGCCCCAGCGCTGCTCCTTCATGCGCGGCAGCACCCCCTGCGCCAGCCGGACCGCAGCGAAGACCTTCAGATCGAGATCGCGCGTCAGCACGTCCGGGGTCAGGTGCTGGAACGGCATCCGCACGCCGGAGCCGGCGTTGTTGACGAGGATGTCGATCCCGCCGAAGCGCTGGGCGGCGGCCTCCAAGGCGGCGCCGACAGCGGCGGCATCCGTCACATCGCACGGCACGGCAAGTACGCCGCCCGCTCCCTGGCTGTCGACGTTTTCCGCGGCGCTTCTGAGAACATCCTCGGTCCGCGCCAGCATGACGAGATTGGCGCCGGACCGGGCGAATTCCTGCGCCATTGCCGCGCCGAGCCCCCGGCTCGCGCCGGTGACGAGGGCGGTGCGTCCGGTCAGATCGATCTGCATAGCAAAAGGTCCATCTTCTTCCTGGGTTGGTGTTCAGGGCCGCTTCGTGGCCACCACGGCGATCCGGCCGCTGTCATAGCCGAAATTCGGCTCCAGCCGTGTCGCCCCCAATCCGCATTGCGACAACAGAGAGACGAGGTCGGCTTCGGCATAGCGTGTCAGGCCGAGCTGCGTGCGCAGGCGGCGATAGTCGGAGAAGAAAGTGCGGACCAGGCCCTTGAACGCATCGATCAGGAAGCCGTTCTTCGCTGCAAAGCGCAGCAGCGCCGTCGCGTCGGCAACCGCGGTTTGGGCCGGGGTAATGATGTCGGCGATGATGAGACGGCCCGCAGGCTTCAGGGCGCGGCGCCAGGATGGCAGCAGCGCCTTCAATTCATCTGGGCTCAGATATTGCACCAATGAGTTCGCCACGATGAGATCCAGGCTGGACTCGGGCAGAGCCTCGACCCCGTCCGGCGCGATGACCTCGATACGCGGTTCGCCCGCAAACCGCTCGGCAAGGCGCCGGCGCACCGTCGGCGCGGCCTCGCAGAGGATCAGCCCGGCGCACCGCTCCGCCACCCGTCCCGCATGAAGCGCCTCGCCGCAGCCATGGTCGAGCACGCGCGGCGTTCCCTCAGGCAGCACCCGGATAATGTCGTCGGCGATGCGACGGTAGTGGCTGTCCAGATGGCGCGGGCTGACATAGACGCTGTGGTTCGTATCCCAGAATTGCGTCCAGCTCCGATTGACGTCTGCCGTCATTGCGCCACCCTCATGCCTCCTTGCGCTTCCGGCACGGGCGGTTTCCGTGCCAATCCGGGGCATGCCGGCTTATTAGACACATCTTCCCGAGGAGGCGAAGGGAAAAACCTATTGCGCGGCTGCCGGGAAAATGTCCTCCTTATTTCAGGAGGGCATATCGCATTACTTTGAGCAATATGATTTCACACCGGCGGGGCAGGGCGCCGACCCCAGGGGCATCAAAGTTGCCGCGATCCATGTCCGTTGATAGATTGCAGCGCATGTGGCCAAGTCCGGGCATCATCGAGGGAACGGCTGCACCGAA
>DATBMX010000292.1:0-13872 GCA_036554625.1 Aestuariivirgaceae bacterium | reverse complement strand
ATGACATTGCAGTCATTAAATCGCGGCCCTGTCGATAAATCCATCTCAACACCAGCAGCACTAACCCAGCGGCTCCATTCCTCCCCCTGATCATAATGCAGCAATGTTTGCGCGCGGAGGTCGCTTGGTTCCTTCAAGGATTTTGCCAGTTGCGGACTGCAAATCGTGAACAGCGGCGAATTCATAATGCGATCGGCCCGCTCCTTGCATCACCAGCCAAGGCGAGAAAAGCCGTTCCAGCATAGAGCAGTCCCCCCCTGCGGCTTTCGGGTTTGGCGAGGTAGGCAATCGGCTTGCCTTCATTGTCGAGATCAGTGCCGAGCAGGATCAGCTCCCTCTCGACAACATTCTTGGTCTTAAGCCAATACTTGGATGGTCCGCTCTTGCAGGGGCTGAGCGCCCGCTTGGAGACAATGCCCTCCAGACCGATGGCGCAGGCCTGCTTGAACAGCACGGCTCCGCTGCCCTCATAATGGTCGCTGAACTGGATGGCCCGGCGCGGGTCCTTAGGCAGGAGTGCACTGAGCCTCTCTCGCCGCTCGATCAGCGGCAGCCGGCGCAGGTCCTGCCCGTCCAGGAACAGGACATCGAAGGCGAACATCACCAGCCGGTGCGACGCACCCTCTATGGCCGCTCGCAAGGCAGCGAAGTCAGAGAGGCCGTTCTTGTCCTGAACGATGACCTCGCCGTCTATCAGGGCGGATCGGCATTTGAGCTTGCTAGCGGCCTCGATCAGCCGCCCATACTTATCGCTCCAATCGTGCCCGCCGCGGCTGTAGGCACCATTGTCGCCACCGTCGATGCGGAGCAGCGTCCTGAAGCCGTCGTGCTTGATCTCGTGAATCCAGCCATCGCCCTCGGGCGGCTCAGCCGAGAGGACCGGGGTTTGCGGTGGGATAAACTTGGGCAGACGCGAGCCAGACATGGCGCGCCGATTAGGGGAACAGCGAGTAAGAGTCGAGTCCCTTACACAAGCTGTGATTTTCGAGAGACAGTTCTAAAGAACTAGAAGCGAGGTAGCGGATTCCGATTGATCTCTCGATTTACTGAGGCGCAACATCAAGCCGTTTAGTGAGTAATGCGTAATCAGAGGGATAACCATGCGTAGGGCAAGGCCCGTGGTTGCTTCCTACCCGGGCGAATTGGCCCCTCAACACAAACCAGCGAACAATCGGAGAGCCCACCTTCCCCCATCCTCGGACAGGGCTTGCATGATGTTCGCGCAGCGGGAGTTGCAGGCAGTTGTGAGTGCAGCTCCCGCACCATTGCTCCGCGGGAGGCAAGCCAGCTAATTCAGCGACCTCTGGGCCTTAGCTTATTCTGGAGGCCCTGCGTTCAGAGTTGTTCGATGTAGGTCAGGTACCCTGCTTCGGGAGCAGGGGGTCGGTGGTTCGAATCCACTCACTCCGACCAATATTCTCGAAGGGTGGCCCTAATCGCCGGGCCCTTGCATTTCTCCCTGCGTACCAAGTGGGGTACTAGCAGCCTCCGATTCAGAAAGTAACCTTCACGCTGGCTGCGGATCGCCGTGCTTCGCCGTGATACACCGCCTCGATGTTGTTACCGTCGGGATCCAGCACGAATGCTGCATAATAGCCTGGGTGGTAGGGCCGCTCGCCTGGCGCGCCATTGTCTCTTCCGCCGTTCTGGAGCGCCGCCTTGTGAAACTTGTCGACCGTCGCCCGATCCGCGGCCTGAAAGGCCAGATGATGCCTTCCAGTAAGCCTGCCTTGTGCAGCCTTGCTGTCCACAGACGAAATGAACAGTTCGTCAGCCCAGAAATAATCATCGGCCTCACCAGCAATCGGCACGCCAAGAACCTTGAACACGGCTTCATAAAAGCGGCGGCTTGCGGCGAGATCCTTGACGACGAGCTGAACATGATCAATCAACCGCCCTCGGTGCAGCTCTTGTGTTTCCATTACCTACTCCGCGGGTTTCTGGCCATGTCGTGCCACGCAGGGAAAGAGAGGCGTTCGAAAGAGCGTCAGCCGCGACGCGCCGCCTCGATCGCCGCAACATCGATCTTCTTCATGTCCATCATCGCATCGAAAGCGCGTTTTGCTTCATCGCCGCCGGCTGCAAGCGCCTGCATCAAGATCCGCGGCGTGATCTGCCAGGAAACACCCCATTTGTCCTTGCACCAGCCGCATGCACTCTCCTGCCCGCCGTTGCCGACGATCGCGTTCCAGTAGCGATCGGTCTCTTCCTGGTTGTCAGTCGCAATCTGGAACGAAAAGGCCTCGTTATGTTTAAACGCGGGACCACCGTTCAGACCGATACATGAAACACCGGCGACAGTGAATTCAACGGTCAGCACATCGCCTTTCTTGCCGGCTGGATAGTCGCTTGGCGCACGGTGGATTGCGCCCACGGCGCTGTTGGGAAAGGTCTTGGCGTAAAAGCGGGCCGCAGCTTCGGCGTCCTTGTCGTACCATACGCAAATCGTGTTCTTCGCCATTGCTTGTCCTTCCGTCCAAGGCAAAAATCATCTGCCTTTGTATCCACTTCAGTCGCTCTCGGGAATTACCTCTTTGAACAGTCGCGGGTACCTAAATGCATCTGCGTCAGTAAAGTTCCGATTTGGACAAGAACGGAGGTCTTTCCGAACCCAACCCGGCGTCCGGGCCGGTCCCTCAGAGCTACGGATAAGCGTGCTTTCCATCAAAAGGATGGATTTTTATCGTGCCGAGGTCGATGCCTTCTATGCACCGCGCATTGATTGAGACCGGCGGAGGATATTGGGTTGATGTTCGGATGACGGCAATGCCACAGGTGGGACAAAAGTGCTGGCCGCCAGCCACCGATCGCCAAGCATAGGTGTGCAGCAGGCGGCTCGGGTTTATCAACTGTATTGCTTCGGGCGCGACATACCAATGCAGGAAGCCTGTCCGAAGGCAGATTGAGCAATTGCATTCAAAGACTTCAATCAGTTCGGCATTGATATCCAGCCGAATGTAGCCACAATGGCACGATACTTTCATAAGTCCTCGCCCGATCAGTTCGCGTCAGGAGGTTGTCATGAGATATCATGTTGCCATATTCGCAGCAGCACTTGCCGTCAGCGCCGGCGCCGGTTTGTCACAGGACGCTCATCAGGTCCTGGCGCCCGATCAGATGCAGTGGACTTCGGCGCCGGCATCCCTGCCCAAGGGTGCGGAAGCGGTCGTCTTGTATGGCGACCCAAGCAAAGAGGGGCTGTTCGCCCTGCGATTGAGACTTCCGGCCGGCTACAAGATAGCGCCGCATACGCATCCGAAACCCGAAGTCGTCACTGTGATATCCGGAACGCTGAAGCTCGGCATGGACGAGACGGGCGATGAGGCCAAGGCACAGGCAATGCCTGCCGGCAGCTTCTTTGCCTTTCCACCGGACACTGTCCACTATGTGTTTGCGGAGGGTGAAACGGTCGTGCAGCTGAACAGCGTGGGACCATGGGGGATCGCTTATGTCAACCCTAAGGACGACCCGCGGCAGTCGCAGTAGCTGAGTGAAATTCCAAGGAGTTATGCGGGCGTCCCAAGACTTAAGGGCCCCGTATACAGATGCCGTGCTCAGGAGGAGTACCCAATGTCCGTCGCCAAAGTTACGGAAATCATTTCGTCGTCATCCAAAAGCTTTGAAGATGCAATAGTAAATGGCATCTCTCGCGCCACCAACACACTGAAGAACGTAGAGGGCGCGTGGGTCAAAAGCCAAAAAGTCGTCGTCAAGGACGGCAAAATCACTGAGTATCGCACCGTCCTGAAAGTATCCTTTGTTCTCGCCGAATAGCCAATCCGACGGGAGCCAGCCCCTGCGTTTGGCAGGCAGCACGATCGGCGGCCTTGTCCTTTCTGTTGATACTGCGATGAACGCTCCTTTCAAAGAGTGAGCAGGCCCGCATGGACAAACCCCGCATCTTTCTTGGTTCGTCGGGAAAACAGGAAAAGCTGCTGCAAGCGTTGACACGCGGTCTTGAAGAGGTCGCGCACGTACAGCCGTGGACGACATCCTTCAATCCTGGAACGACCACGCTCGAGCGCCTCGTCGAGCTTGCACATGACGTCGACTTCGCCGCGTTCGCGTTCGCTCAAGACGACTGGACGACGATCAGCCTGGCGGCAACGCCTTCCACGGGTGCCGGCCAAGCCTCTCCGCGCGACAATGTCGTTTTCGAAGCGGGTCTTTTCGGTGGAGTGCTGGGGATGCGCCGAACCTTCATCCTCCATGCAAATGGCTCGAAGCTTCCGAGCGATCTCCTCGGGCTTACGTGCATAAGATACGGCGCAGTGACGGCGACGGAGATGAAAATCGTCAACCAGAAGCTTCGCAACGCGATCGAGCATGAGGGGAGCGTCGCCCACATCGAGGGTCTGTGGTGGCAGTTCTCTCTAACTGAGCGCAGCGCGGGAGAGCCTTCCGCCGTCAGCCTCTTGCAAATCTCGCGAGAGCGCGACGGCTCGCTGAAGCTGAGTGGGCGTTCGTGGCAAGAAGATGGAAGGCTGTCAGCGAGATATTGGAGCGAAGCGGTGAAGGAAAGGAAGGAGCCTTCGGGCATCTTCTATTACTGGAATGGCGAACGGCCTCTTGATCCAGACGCACCGCGGCTCGAAGGCACGGGGGAGATTCTTCTGGAGTCTGCCGATCGCGCAGCCGGATATTTCACGACCCGTGCCGAGGCGCAGAAAGTGAACGCGCGAACGGTCGGTGTTTACTTGCGCGCCGAGCGAAGAGACATGTTAACCCTTGATGCACGCGACCAGGGGCAACGTGCGAAACTGATCGCAAATCAGCTTAGGCGCTGGAAGTCGATCAAGAGCGTGTGACGTTTCGCCCAGAGCAACCTCGGTTTAACAAGACGTTAAGATCGGACGCGCGGGCGATGCGGGTCTTGGCACGCCAGTAATGATTCTTTAGTCAAACTCCGCCGGCCCCATAGGCAAAGTATTAGGTGTTTGCCCGTAAAATGGGAGAACACTTGGAACCTTTACGATGGCCCGTTGCGTTCACTGCGGCTCTTCCGGATCCCACTGCGATTGGGTTTCGCCGCTCGACGTCATTGACGCCGACCCTCCCTGTCGCGAACCCCTGTACAACCATCCCAAGGCGGTCGAGGAGGGCTGGCGATTTTTCAAGGCAATGCTTGGTATCGAGGCCGGCATTCTCACTCTTGTGGTTCTCATTGCGCTTGCGCGGTTTCACTAGCCATCCGGCTAGCAAGAAGCCCGGCCATTGCTGACCGGGCTGAGGCTTCAATGCCTAAGCGGCGTTACACTATTGCGGCATCTGGACGTCCTTGAACGCATCCTTCATGCAGGCTTCCTTGAACTGCTCCTGTGTTATGGTCAGTTCCGTATCACCGCCTTCACCACCGCCAATTTGCGCACTGGCCTTGTAAGGCTCGGCAAAATTGGCCACCTCCGGCCCACCCACACTGCCATCCTTGTTGACGTCAGCCTTCTCAAACATCTGCTGACAGGCAGCTTCGTCCGCAGCACTCGCAGGTGCGACGGCCCAGGCCAGAGCAATTGCCGATAGCAGTAACAGCCTTTTCATGAGGTATCTCCTTCCAGGTGTAGTGCCACGCTTAAGCATTGTCCGGGGGAATGGTTCCGAATCGGCGCAGAAAACTGCCGCATCGTCTTGTGTGGCCATAACGCAACGGGCTGTGGGATTTTTACGTCAAGGCACAGCTCGTGCCGCCGTGTTCCGTGATCGAATGCTATGTTTCGAGGGTTCGTGCGATTCGCCCGGCGTATGAACCCTAAGGAGACCAAATCATGCGCCTGGCGAGTTTAGCCCTCATTGGGCTCTTGCTGACACCGCAAATGGCATTGGCCGGTACTGCAGACAGCTCTGAATGCCCGACGGTGGACATTGTTCGAACGGTGCTCGAGAAGCATTTTCCCGGAATCGAGCTCAAGCATTTCAAAGGCAACAATGCGCGTCGCTTCGTCGATGCGTACAACAGCACCCTCGCCTCGTCCCATTGGCCGGCAGATGAAGTCCTGATCGCTCGCAATCGCAGCGAGTCAGATCGCGCGCGGATCGGTTTTTTCAAGAAGGGTTGTCTCCTGGCACTGGTGGCACGCAGCACATGGACTGTCGATAGTTTGGAGCGGATTCTGGTTCCAGAGCAGGAAATTTGACGCAACAAAGATGCAGCGAAATTGAATCAAACTCCGCATGGGAGTTTACGCTGACTGTTAAATACGCTTCCTGTCGGGGCTTCTCATTGTCAGAGTAGAGCCGCCGATGAGGAGGCTAGTCGCCATGTCACACCTGAGCCAGGATTTTTATCGTCGCGGCAGCGGCCATATTGCAGCAGTCAGAATGTCAGTCGTCGTGTTCGTCAGTTTCGTTGGTTTTGCCGCGGCGCTGTGCGTTCTAGGCTAGGTCGAACGCTTCTCGTTTCGCGGCTCCACAGGCGGATAGGAAGCCTTTATAAAGAGCCTGTCACTCAGGCCAACTGGCTTTGGACGCATGCCGCAGCCTTCCGAAAGCCTCAGCTTCGAACGGAACTTCGCCCCGTCGCATGGAATTGCCGAAGAACTGAGCCCGCTCATCACGCGTGTCGTGTGCAGCAATCCCGGACCGTTCACCTTCACCGGCACGGCGACGTTCCTCATCGGGCGCAGGACGCTCGCCGTCATTGATCCGGGACCGGAAGACAACCGGCATCTCGATGCGCTGCTCGCGGCGATCGGCGCCAGGCGGGTTTCCCATATTCTCATCACCCACCGGCACATGGATCACTCACCCCTGGCCCACAGGCTCAAGGCAATCACCGGCGCGAAGACGGCCGGCTTCCCGGTTCCGGTCCGAGAAAACGGGGCGCCGCCTGCGGTGGGGCTCGATGCGGCGCGCGATCGGAGCTTCTCGCCGGACATCGCTCTCAAGGATGGAGACGCGATCGAGGGCGAGGACTGGCGGCTCGACGCCGTGTTCACCCCCGGTCACACGTCGGACCACATGGCCTATGCGCTGGCGCAGGAGAAGTCGCTGTTCAGCGGCGATCACGTGATGGCCTGGTCAACGAGCGTCATTGCCCCGCCCGACGGCAAAATGGGCCAGTATCTCAAGTCGCTCGAGAGGCTTCTTGAGAGAGAGGACGAAGTCTATTTCCCCACGCATGGCCCGCCGCGGAGGAAACCCAAGGAGCTCGTGCGCGGCCTCATCGCACATCGGCGGATGCGCGAGGGCGCGCTGCTCGCACGGCTGAAGGAGGGGCCGAAGAGTGTTTCGCAGCTGGTGGCCTCACTCTATGCCGATGTCGATCAAGCGCTGCATGCCGCAGCGGCGCAGACGACGCTTGCGCATCTCGAACATCTGATCGAACTGGGCAAGGTTCAGCGCGCGCCTCAGGGCCCGCCAATACTCTACAGGCTCAGTTGAGGCGCTGCGTCCTCAGATAGACGGCGAGCTTGTCGAAGATGCTCCGCCAACCGGCATGATGGTTGTCGCGGCCCTGCTTGTCGGCGAAGAGCGCATGGTGGAAGCGCATCTCGGTCGCCTTGCCGGCGGCGCGCAGTTCCATGGTGATGCAGGTGACAGGTCCGTGGCCGCCCTCCTCCTCCCACGCCCAGGTCATGACGAGCCGGCGCGCGGGGCGCATCTCGCAATACTGGCCGGAAACGGTGAGATCCTTGCGGTCGGCGCCGCGCATGACGATGCGATAGGCGCCGCCTTCGCGAGGCTCGGTGCTGGCCTCGGGGATGATCATGTCTTTCGGCCCCATCCATTTCACGAGCTCGGATTGATCCGTCCAGGCCTGGAATACCTGCTTCGGCGCGGCCGGCAAGCGGCGCACCATGACGAGGGTGCGCTCCTTGATGCTCTGCTCGGCCTTGCGCTCGAGATTCGTCTTGGCCATCAGCGTCCCTCCCTGCCCTTCCGCGGACGCGCCTTGCGCGTGCTGGCCAGATGACTTTCCAGCCGATCGAAGCTCGCGCTCCAGAATTGGCGCATGCTGCTGATCCACTCCTCGCCGTCGCGGAGGGCCGAGGGCTCGAGCGACAGAATGCGCGACTGGGCGGCGATGCGGCGGTTCACCAGCCCCGCTTCCTCAAGCACCTTGAGATGATTGGTGATGGCGGGGGCGGTCATATCGAAGCGGGTGGAGATGTCGCCCACCCTCGCCTCGCCGCGCGCGAGCTGGGTCAAAATCGCCCGGCGCACCGGATGGGCTAGCGCGCCATAGACTTTCGACAGCCGGTCTTGTGCTTGCATGGAAGGTTCGCTCGTATTTAAGTTTTTATTTAAATAATAAGCGGGACAAAGTCAATACAAGCGCGGGCGCCTATGCCGGGAAGCGGTAATCGCGAAAGCGCTCGCGCAAGGCGACCTTGGAAATCTTGCCCGTGGCTGTGTGGGGAATCTCGTCGATGAAGACCACATCGTCGGGCAGCCACCATCTGGCGACCTTGTCCTTGAGATAGTCGAGGACGGTGTCGCGGGTGACCTCCGCCCCCGGCTTCTTGACGATCACGAGCAAGGGGCGCTCGTCCCATTTGACATGGGGCAGGCCGATGGCGGCGGCCTCGGCAACGCCGGGACAGCCGACGGCCTTGTTCTCAAGCTCGATCGAGGAAATCCATTCGCCGCCCGATTTGATCACGTCCTTGGAACGGTCCGTGATCTGCATATAACCATGCTCGTCGAGGGTCGACACATCGCCCGTGTCGAACCAGCCGTCAGCGTCGAAGGCCTCAGGCCCCTCGCCCCGGAAATACGATCTGGCGACCGCAGGACCCCTCACCTTCAGCCTGCCGAACGTCTTGCCATCATGAGGGAGCTCGCGGTCCTGATCGTCGGTGATCTTCATGTCGACCGTATAGACGGGGCGGCCCTGCTTGACCCTGAGCCTCGTCCACTCGGCATCGGAGATGTCTTCCAGCCCGCCTTTCCTTGCTCCCATGGTGCCCAGGGGACTCATCTCCGTCATGCCCCAGGCGTGAACGACGTCAACACCATATCTCCCGACGAAGGCGCGTATCAAAATCTCCGGACAAGCGGACCCGCCGATCACCACGCGCTTCAGATGCGGCAGCTTGAGCTGCGGGTTCTGGTCGAGGTGCTGGAGCAGCATCATCCAGACGGTGGGGACGGCGGCCGAGACCGTGACCTTCTCAGAATCAAGCATCTCATAAATGGATGCGCCATCCATCTTCGACCCCGGCATGACCAGCTTGGCGCCAACCATCGGCCCGGAAAAAGCAAGCGACCAGGCATTGGCGTGGAACATGGGCACGACGGGCATGAGAACGTCACGGCTCGACAAGCCCAGGCCATCGGCCGAGATCGCGGCCAAGGCGTGCAGGACATTGGAGCGATGAGAGTAGACGACGCCCTTGGGCTTGCCGGTGGTGCCCGAGGTGTAGCACATGCCGCAAGCCGTGCTCTCATCGAAGCGAGGCCAGGGAAAATCGGAAGAGCCTTGCGCAATCAGCTCCTCGTAGCAGAGGAGATTCGGAAGCTTCGCCGCCGCCGGCATATTCTCGCGATCCGTCATGATGACGAAGCCCTCAACCGTCTCGAGGTTCGGCAAGAGAGCCTCGAAGAGCGGCAGAAACGTGAGATCGAGGAACACGAGACGATCCCCGGCGTGGTTGATGATGTAGTCGAGCTGGTCGACGAAGAGCCGCGGATTCAAGGTGTGAACAACGGCGCCAAGGCCCATGAGGCCATACCAGATCTCGAGATGGCGGTAGGTGTTCCAGCCCATGGTGGCGATGACTTGACCATTCTCGACGCCAAGGCGCGACGCAGCGGCACTGGCGAGACGCCGCGAGCGGGCGTCAAGCTCGGCATAGGTGTAGCGATGAAAGGGCCCCTCGATGCTGCGGGAAACAATTTCCCGCTCGCCATGCCAGCGGCTGGCGTGGTCGAGCACGGTGTGGACCAGCAAGGGCCAGTCCTGCATGAGTCCCTGCATGCGGCAGACCTCCACTCTTTTCACGTCCAGACTAGCAGGCCTGAAGGCTCGGGCGAGGGTCGATCGGAACAGATTCGGAAAATCCGAGCTGGGATTCAAGCATGACGCCGGCTTTCAGAACCGCCGCCTCGCCGAGCCGCGGCCCGACGATCTGCAGACCGACCGGCAGTCCCGACGCCGTCCATCCGCAGGGAAGCGACAGGGCCGGGCAGCAGACGAGCGTGACGGCATAGGCAATCGCCAGCCATTCGACATAGTTGGAGAATTGGCGGCCCTCGAGACTTTCGGGATAGCGCTGCTCGAGCGGAAAGGGCGGAAGTATGGTCGCGGGCGTGAGCAGCAGGTCATAGCGCTGAAAAAACTCGACCGAACGCATGAACAGCGCGCGGCGCTGGCGCTCGGCGCGGATGACGTCTTCGCTCGTGAGCGCCAGACCCTGCTCGACGTTCCAGACGATCTCCGGCTTGAGCAAATGACGATGGTGATCATAATGGTCCTTGAGGCCGACGGCAAAGCTTCTCGCGCGCAGCACGTGGAAACAGTCATGCACCTCGGAGAAATCCGGATGCGCATTCTCCACCGCTGCGCCAAGGTTCTCGAAGCGGCGCGCCGCGGCCTCGGTGATGCGCGCTACCTCGGGATTAACGGTGGTTATGCCCAGATCCTTGCTGTAGGCGATGCGTTTCGGAGAAGGAGCGGCATGCAGGCCATCGAGGAAGGTCACGGCGGGCGCGGGCAAGGAGAGAGGATCGGCGGGGTGGTGGCCAGACAGCGCATCGAGAAAGAGCGCCAGATCTTCGATATTGCGCGCCATGGGACCTTCGACGCTCAGAGTGTCATCGATGCGAAAGCCTGGCGTGGCGGCGACGCGGCCGGGCGTCGGACGCAATCCGACAACGCCGCAGAAGCTCGCCGGATTGCGCAGGCTGCCGCCCATGTCGGAGCCATGGGCAAGCCAAGCGGTCCCGGTGGCAAGGGCGGCGGCGGCGCCGCCCGATGACCCTGCAGCGGACAGTGACGTGTTCCACGGGTTGCGCGTGGGTTCGAACACCTCGTTGAAGGTGTTGCCGCCCGCGCCGAATTCGGGCGTGTTGCTCTTGGCATAGATGATCGCGCCCTTCGCCTCCAGGTTTTCGACGAGAATGTCGGATGATGCCGGCACATGGTGCTTGAAGATGGGCGAGCCGTAAGTTGTGCGCACGCCCGCAAGGTCGATGAGATCCTTGATGGCGACGGGAAGACCGGCAAGCGGGCCGCGGGCATGGGAAGGCTTCCGCATCAGAGAGAACGCTCTTTCCCGAGCGCGGTCGAAACACAGGGTCGGCAGAGCGCCGATGAGCGGATCGACAGCCATGATGCGGGATTCGAGAGCATCGAGAAGTTCGAACGGGCTCACTTCATCGCGGCGAAGGAGCATGAGGATCTCAGTTGCGGATTTGCGGATCAGATCAACCATTTACATCGCAGCGTGAAAGCCCCAACAGAAGTGAACGGCCTATATCCTAAATCCGATTGCCGTAAAACGAAGGGGTGAGTAAACATGCGGGCAATCACGCAAGGAGACTCCCCCATGAACATCCAGCCGCCGGTGAAGGGCCAGACCGAGATTCTGCTCGAGCGCCGCTCGAAAGCCATCGCTCGCGGCATGGGAATGGCGGCGCCCGTTTTCGCCAAGCGGGCGGAGAATGCCGAGCTGTGGGACGTCGAGGGGCGGCGCTATATCGATTTTGCCGGCGGCATCGCGGTGCTCAATGCCGGCCACCGGAATCCCACGGTTATGAAGCGGGTGATGGAGCAGCTCAACAGCTTCACCCACACCTGTTTCACCATTATGCCCTATGAGCCCTTCGTCGAACTGGCCGAAAAGCTCAACGCCATCGCTCCCATTTCGGGCGAGAAGAAGAGCATGTTCGTGACCACGGGCGCGGAAGCGGTGGAGAATGCGGTGAAGATCGCGCGCGCCTACACCGGCAGAAGCGACGTCATCGCCTTCAACGGCTCATTCCACGGGCGCACGCTGATGACCATGGCGCTCACCGGCAAGATCATTCCGTACAAGACCAAATTCGGCCCCTTTCCGGCAGGCATGTGGCATGTGCCCTACCCCATTGAGCACAAGGGCATCAGCGTCGAGGATTCGCTTCACGCCATCGAATGGCTGTTCAAGGTGGATGTCGAGCCTTCGCGGGTTGCGGCCATCATCATCGAGCCGGTGCAGGGAGAAGGCGGGTTCTATGTGGCGCCCAAGGCGTTCATGGCGGGCTTGCGCAAGCTCTGCGACGAGCACGGGATCGTGCTCATCGCCGACGAGATCCAGAGCGGTTTCGGACGGACCGGCAAATGGTTCGCCATGGAGCATTTCGGCATCGAACCCGATCTCATGACGGTGGCCAAGAGCCTGGCTTCGGGCTTCCCCCTCGCGGGCGTGGTCGGCCGCGCCAAGATCATGGATGCGCCCGATCCCGGCGGGCTCGGCGGCACCTATGCCGGCAATCCCGTGTCCTGCGCGGCAGCACTCGGCACGCTCGAAGCCTTCGAAAAGGACAAGCTCCTCGAAAAGGCGGAGAAGCAGGGCAAGATCGTCATGGCGCGGCTCGAGGCGATCAAGGCCAAGGGCAAGGGCATGCCGATCGGCAACATCAGGGGACTGGGCGCCATGGCCGCCTTCGAGCTCGTCACGCGGCATGCCGGCAATGAGCCCGACGCCGCCGCAACCAAGACGCTTGCCGGCAAATGCCTGGAGCGCGGCCTCCTCATCCTCACCTGCGGAATATGGAACGACACGATCCGCATGCTGTGCCCGCTCTCGGCGCCGGAGAAGATCGTCGAGGAAGGGCTCGACATCCTCGAGGCTGCAATTACCGGCAACTAGATCTCACGCTTTCAGCAAGGGAGCTTTCATGGCTGCACTCAGCAATATGGCCGTTCGCGACATCGAAACCCTGATTCACCCCTTTACGCATCTCGCCAAGCATAGAGAGACGGGCCCGCTCGTCATCGATTACGGCAAGGGCGTGTTTCTCTACGATCATCAGGGGAAGCGCTATTTCGAGGGGCTCGGGGGCCTGTGGTGCACGGCCTTGGGCTTCGGCAATGAGGAACTCGTCGAGGCGGCGGCCTCGCAGATGCGCAGGCTCTCCTTTGCCCATATTTTCGGCGGCAAGTCGCATGACATGGCGATCGAGCTGGCCGAGAAGCTGAAGGAGATCGTGCCCTGCCAGGCGTCGAAGGTTCTCTTCTGCTCCTCGGGCTCGGAAGCCAATGACATGCAGGTGAAGCTCACCTGGTATGGCAACAATGCGCGCGGGCGGACAAGAAAGAAGAAGTTCATCAGCCGCATCAAGGGCTATCATGGCGTGACGATCGCGGCCGGAAGCCTCACCGGCCTGCCGGCGGTGCATGCGGATTTCGACCTGCCCATCCCTCAGGTCCTGCATGTCTCCTGCCCGCACTACTACCGCTTTGGGGAAGCGGGCGAGAGCGAAGAGCAGTTCACCGACCGCCTGGCGAAAGAGGTCGAAGATCTCATCGAACGGGAGGGACCTGAGACCATCGGCGGCTTCATCGCCGAGCCCGTCATGGGATCGGGCGGCGTCATCGTGCCGCCCAAAGGCTATTTCAAGAAGCTCGGCAAGGTGTTCGCCAAACACGACATCAGATTCATCTCGGATGAAGTGATCTGCGGCTTCGGGCGCACGGGCAACTGGTTCGGCGCGCAGTCGACGGACTTTCAGCCGACGTCGGTATCCATGGCGAAGGCGCTGACCTCGGCCTATTTCCCGCTCGGCGCCATCACCATCGAGGAAGATCTCTATCAGGCGATGCTGGAGGAATCGAAGAAAGTCGGCACCTTCGGCCATGGCTATACCTATACGGCGCATCCGGTGGGCTGCGCGGTGGCGCTCAAGTCGATCGAAATTTATGAGCGCGACAGGATCGTCGATCATGTGCGCAAG
>DATBMX010000077.1:0-6299 GCA_036554625.1 Aestuariivirgaceae bacterium | reverse complement strand
GGGCGACAGCGATGCCGAAGTGAGGAGCTTCGTCGTCTCCCGCTATGGCGACTTCGTGCTCTTGAAGCCGCCCTTCGATGCCCGCACGCTACTCCTGTGGCTTTCGCCCTTCCTGCTCCTCTTCGCCGGAATCCTGTTCCTCGCCGCGCGCCGCAAGCGCTCGCTCGAGCCGGCTGCGCCGCTGAGCGAGGAGGAGCAACGGCGCTTGGATGAATTGCTCGAACGGTAAAGCCCACCGCCACATTACAAACCTTTCATCCGGCTGAAAGGAAACCGTAATCCATCAGCGCATAGGTTCTTTATCGATTCGATCCACCAACGAGGGAGACACCACATGAAGCCAAAAATCCTTGGCGGACTTGCTGCTGCGGCGCTTCTCGGCGCGACTGCGTTGACCGGTCTTACCGCGACCACCTTGCCTTTCGACGCCAAAGCCGAAACCGTCTTCAATCACGCGCCTGCCGAAGGCTTCGCCGATCTTGTCGAGAAAGTCATGCCCGCCGTCATCAGCGTCGAGGTGAAATTCGCCAATGTTGCGAACTTCACCGGCGATGGGCCCGACTTCCGCATGCCGGGCTTCGACGAGCTGCCGGAGAACAGCCCCTTCCGCCGTTTCTTCGAGCAGTTCCCTGATTTCCGCGGCAGCCCGCAGCTGCCCATGCCGCGCAATCGCCAGGCGCTGGGCGAAGGCTCGGGCTTCATCATCACGCCTGACGGTTATGCCGTCACCAATCATCATGTCGTGAAGGATGCCGAGGAGGTCGTCATCAAGACCTCGGAAGGCAAGGAATACAAGGCTGACGTCGTCGGCACCGATTCCAAGACCGATTTGGCCCTTCTCAAGATCAAGGAGGGCGGCAATTTCGCCTATGTGAAATTCGCCGCGAAGGAAGCCCGTGTCGGTGACTGGGTCATCGCCGTCGGCAATCCCTTCGGTCTCGGCGGCACGGTCACGACCGGCATCATCTCGGCGCGCGGCCGCGACATCGGCGCCGGCCCTTATGATGATTTCCTGCAGATCGATGCGCCGATCAACCGCGGCAACTCCGGCGGTCCTGCCTTCAATCTCAGCGGCGAGGTTATCGGCGTGAACACCGCCATCTTCTCGCCCTCGGGCGGCGGCAGCGTCGGCATCGGCTTCGCCATTCCGGCGAGCATCGCCCGCGACATCGTCCAGACCCTGCGCGACAACGGCAAGGTCACGCGCGGCTGGCTCGGCGTGCAGATCCAGCCTGTGACAGACGAAATTGCCGAGAGCATGGGCCTGACCGGCGCCAAGGGTGCGCTCGTCTCGGACGTCACCGATCAGTCCCCCGCCGCCAAGGCAGGGATCAGGACAGGCGACACGGTCGTCGGCGTCAATGGCACCGAGATCCTCGAGCCCAAGGACCTTGCTCGCCGCATCGCGCAGATCAAGCCGGGCGAGCCTGTCGATCTGAAGGTGATCCGCGGCGGCAAGGAGACCAACCTGTCGGTTGAGATCGGCACCATGCCTGCCGATGCGGAACTGAGCCGCGCGCCCGAGGCGAAGCCTGAGCCCGCCACGCTCTCTTCTCTTGGCCTGTCGCTGGAAAACAGCCAGGCTGGCGAGGGAGTGACGGTGACCGGCGTCGAGACCGGCAGCCTCGCTGAGGAAAAGGGCCTCCGCGTCGGCGACGCCATCCTTCAGCTCAACGGCCGCGACATCGCCAGTGTCGAGGCGGTCAGGAGCGAGCTCGACAGAGCGGCGAAGAGCGGCCAGAAGAAGGTTCTTATGCTCGTCCGCACCGGCGATCGCCAACGCTTCGTCGCCATGAATGTCGAGAAGCCGCGCTCGTAGACGACAGGTAAACGACAGGCATGAGGGAGAGCGAGCCTCTCCCTCAGGAGCCCATGCAAGCCCGCGCGAGACCTGAGCGGGAAAGCGTCACGGCCCGGGAGGGCGAGCCGCTTTCTTTAGCGTCTCGCGCGGGCTTTTTGCCCTTCGAATCCGGGCTCCGGCACACCATATTTTCGCGATCGTCGGTGGCTTGAGCTATGCTAGCAATGAACCAGTCGGATTCCATCAAGGCCATGCGCATTCTGATAGTCGAGGACGATCGTGATGCAGCCACATGGCTGGTGAAAGGCCTGACCGAGGCGGGCCATATTGCCGATCACGCCGCCGACGGAGAGGACGGTCTGAACATGGCGCGCGAGAAGGTCCATGATGTCTTGATCGTGGATCGCATGCTGCCCAAGCTCGACGGGCTTGCCCTCATCAAGAAGCTGCGCGAGGAGGGCATTCACACCCCGGTTCTTATTCTGAGCGCCCTCGCCGATGTAGATGAGAAGGTGAAGGGTCTGCGCGCCGGCGGCGACGATTATCTGGCGAAGCCCTATTCCTTCGCCGAGCTTCTCGCTCGCGTCGAGGGCCTCACCCGCCGCAACGCATCGGAGCCGCAGCAGACCAAATTGAGCGTTCTCGATCTCGAGATGAATCTCTTGGCGCGCACCGTCACTCGCGCCGGCAAGCCCATCATGCTGCAGCCCCGCGAATTCAAGCTGCTCGAATATCTGATGCGCAATGCCGGCCATGTCGTAACGCGCACCATGCTTCTTGAGAATGTCTGGGACTATCACTTCGACCCTCAGACCAATGTCATCGACGTGCATATTTCGCGGCTGCGCACCAAGATCGACAAGGGTTTTCCGGAACCCATGTTGCAGACCGTTCGCGGCGCGGGATATATGATCCGTGCCCGTTAGCCTGAAGCTTCTGCAAACATCCACCTTTCGCCTCGCCGCTCTTTATCTTGCCGTCTTCGCCCTCTCCGTGGGGGCCATTCTGGCCTATGTCTATTGGAACACCGCGCTGCTCATCGAGCGGCAGATTGAATCGGCCGTGCGTACGGAGATCGCCGTCCTGGGCGAGCAGGTGGCGCAGAGCGGCATGGAGGGATTGATCGAGGCCGTGCGCCGTCGCAGCGGCCAGACTCCCGGTTCCGTCTATCTGCTCACGAATTTTCTCGGCCGCCGCCTTGCCGGCAATCTCGATGCGCTGCCTGAGGCGGCCATCAAGGGCCAGGGGTGGATCGAATTCTCCTACGCGGTCGAGACATTCGACGGCCTCGAGCATCACCGCGCGCGCGCCTATCACCTGCGCCTGCCCAACGGCTCCGTTCTGCTTGTCGGCCGCGACATCGAGGAGCGCCGCCAGTTCGCTCTGCTCATCAGGCGAACGCTTTATCTCGCTCTCGCCTTCACCATTGTGCTCGGTCTGTTGGGCGGCGTGTTGATGAGCCGCAATTTCCTTCACCGCATCGAAACCATCACCGCCGCCAGCCGCTCCATCATGGCGGGCGACCTGTCGAAGCGCGTGCCCATATCCGGCTCCGGCGACGAGCTGGATCAGCTTTCCGTCAGTCTCAATCAGATGTTGGAGCAGATCGAGCGGCTCATGGCCGGCATGAGCGAGATTTCGACCAATGTCGCCCATGATCTGCGCACGCCGCTCACCCGCCTGCGCTCCCGCGTCGAGGCGGCGCTGCGCACCGATGACCGCCACGGCCAGAAGGCCGCGCTCGAGCAGACGATCGAGGAGGCCGACGAACTCCTCGCCACCTTCAACGCGCTCCTCTCTATCGCCCGCACCGAGGCAGGCCAGGCCGGCGAGGGCCTTCACCCCGTCGATCTCAAGGAGGTGGTGACCGATATCGCCGAGCTCTTTGCACCGCTTGCCGAGGAATCGGGCGGCTCCTTGATCCTCTCCGCCGAGGAGAGCGTCGAAGTGCGCGGCGACCGGCAGCTTCTCGCCCAGGCGATCTCGAATCTCATCGACAATGCATTGAAATACGGAGTTCCGGCCGAGAAGAATGCGCCGGAGATTACCCTGTCGCTGCACCCTGCGCCGTCCGAGGCGATCATCGCCGTGGGCGATCGCGGCCCCGGCATCGCTGAGACGGACAGAGGCCGGGTGACCGAACGCTTCTTCCGCCTCGACCGCGCGCGAACGCGTCCCGGCAGCGGCCTGGGCCTGAGTCTTGTTCAGGCCATCGCCCGGCTTCACAACGGCAAGCTCGCTCTCAAGGACAATGCGCCGGGCCTTTTGGTCGAGCTTGTCCTTCCACGGCTTGACGCCGCCCGATAGTGTTGCTCCATGCCGGGGCCGCTGCTGAGCCAAGCCAAGTCATTGCCGCCGCCTGTCGACAAGGCGGCCGTGGAACGGGCGCTTGCCGATCTGGCAGCTCTGGCGCCCAAGCTCTTTGCGCGCCTCTCCGGCCCCGTCGCCGGCAATCTCCTCGCTTCCGTCATGGGCGCATCGCCATTTCTCCGTCAGCTCATCCTCTTCGAGCCCGATTTCGTGCTGCGCTGTCTCGATGAGGATCCGAGCGATTTGATCGAGGAGATTTGCCGCGATATTGATGCAACCGGTCCCCGCATCTCCGAAGTTGATCTCATGCGTCGTCTTCGCCGCATCAAATCCCGCGCCGTCATTCTCATCTCCCTGGCTGATCTCTCCGGCGCCTGGTCCCTCGTTGAGGTCCTCGCGGCGCTCTCCCGCCTTGCCGACCGCATCCTCGCCGCGGCCGTCGATCACCTCATCGCCGCTGCCGCCGACTCAGGCAGGCTCACGGGCATCGACTTGGACCGCCCCGGCGACCGCTCGGGCTATGTCGTGCTCGCCATGGGCAAGCATGGCGCCGAGGAGCTCAATTTTTCGAGCGATATCGATCTTGTCGTTTTCTATGATGCGCACGCGGGCGCGCTCGCGAGCACCGTCGAGCCCGCCAAATTCTACGTCCGCTTGACCAAGGATCTCGTCCGCCTGCTCCAGGAGGTCACCGGCGAGGGCTATCTCTACCGCGTCGATCTGCGGCTGCGCCCCGATCCGCGCGCCACGCAGGTCGCCATCGCGCTCGAGGCCGCCGCCATCTATTACGAGAACATGGGCCAGAATTGGGAACGCGCCGCCATGATCAAGGCGCGGCCCATCGCCGGCGACATTGCTCTCGGCGCGAAATTTCTCGAGCGTCTCAAGCCCTATGTCTGGCGAAAATACCTCGACTTCGCCGCCATTGCCGACGTGCAGTCCTTGAAAAGGCAGATCCATGCCGTCAAAGGCCACGGCGAGGTCGCGGTGAGAGGCCACAATGTCAAGCTCGGCCGCGGCGGCATTCGCGAAATCGAGTTCTTCGTCCAGACACAGCAGCTCATCGCCGGCGGGCGCAATCCCGCACTGCGCGGCCGCAAGACTCTCGACATGCTCGATGCGCTCGCTGGATCAGGCTGGATCGCCTCCGCGGCGGCGGAAGAGCTGAAAGCCGATTACTGCTTTCTTCGCCGGATCGAGCACCGTCTCCAGATGATCGAGGACGAACAGACCCACACTCTGCCTTTCGACGATGACGCCTTTGCCCGGCTCGCCGCCTTCGCCGGATTCGACGATGCTTCCTTCTTTGAGAGCGCCCTTCGCGCCGCCTTCGAGCGTGTTCAGCGCCACTATGCCGCTCTGTTCGAAAAAGCCCCGGCGCTGGGCAGCGATCAGGGCAGCCTCGTCTTCACCGGCGGCGAGGACGATCCCGAAACCATCGGCACGCTGCGCCAGATGGGCTTTCGCCAGCCGAGCGAGGTCTCGGCGACCATTCGCGGCTGGCATTTCGGCCGCTATGCGGCCACCCACAGCGCCCGCTCCAAGGAGATGCTGACCGAGATCATGCCGCTGCTGCTGGGCGCGCTCGCCAAAACCGGAGACGCCGACCGCGCCTTCATGGCCTTCGACCGTTTCCTGTCGCGCCTCTCCGCAGGCGTTCAGATCTTCTCCATGCTCAAGTCGAACCCGCAGCTGCTCGAGCTCATGGCGCGCCTCCTTGGCGTTGCGCCGCGGCTCGCCGACGAGCTGTCGCGCCGCCCCAAGGTGCTCGACGCCGTGCTCGACCAGCAATTCTTCCATCGCCTGCCGTCGCTCCAGGAGCTCGAAACCTTGACGCTGGCCCTGTGCGATCCGGGCGCGAAATTCGAGGACACGCTCGATGAGGCGCGCATCATCGGCAAGGAACAGATGTTTCGCATCGGCGTACGCATCCTGTCTGAGACCATCACCGCCGAAGAGGCGGGTCTTGCCTTCTCCAACCTCGCCGATGTCATGATCCGCCGTCTCCTCGCCGCCACGCGCAAGGAGATCGCAGCCCGTCACGGCAGGGTCGCCGGGGAGAAAATCGCCGTGGTCGCTTTGGGAAAGCTCGGCGGCCGGGAGATGACGGCGGGCTCCGACCTCGATCTCCTGCTGCTGTACGGCCATGACAGGCATGCCGAGCAGTCGGATGGCCGCCGGCCTCTGA
>DATBMX010000247.1:0-2120 GCA_036554625.1 Aestuariivirgaceae bacterium | reverse complement strand
CGCCTTTTTGAAGAGGCGAACGCCACCACGACCACGGGCTAGCCCAAATACCAGCGCGCGTGCTTCGTCAGTCGTCCACCGCGGGCGGGCGCCCGGCGATGTGGGGATTTGCGCGGGGACCTGACCTATCCCGTTCCATGGGCGGTGACCGCCCACTTGAGCGCGGTGGCGGAACCAGACCGCTACAAGAAAGCTCTTGAGCGAGCGGGATTTGCCATAACGGCCGAACGCAACCGACGCGACTTTGCCCTGGCGTTCTTCGCGGACTTGCGGGCCAAGACGACGGCCGCGGGTGGTCCACCGCCACTCGGCCTGCATGTTCTGATGGGCAAGAGCACGCCTGAAAAAGTACAGAATATGATCGATAACATTTCCAAGGAGCGCATAGCGCCAGTCGAATTGATCGCTCGGAAGCTCTGACGTCGACAGGTAATGGCACCAACCGCTCGTTCGCGCGCTGTGGGATTTCTGCCGTGAGTTCGCAGCCTCTCGACCGGCAAATCGTGACCCGCAGCCGACCTCACGTGGTCAGGTTCTTCAGGAAACTCGCCGATGCCAACGATGTTGCTGCGGGGTGCTGCTCTGGGCGCATCGTGAAGGTTGAAGCAACAGGCGCGAGTCTCTAGGCATCAGCTGGATAAATCAGCGTTCCCGCTGGTCCGGACCTGGCTGCGTCCGTCGGTCGCGCCGGTTCAATGTGATCGGCGCGCAGGATGTGAAATACCTCCTCGCCAGTGGCGATCAGATAGTCACTGATGATGCGGCGATGGCATCGCCACCACCGGCTTCCGCGCACATCACTGCGCTGCGCCGTGCATGCCCGAGCTCCCGCAGCTTGGCTAGACCGGAGCGGAAGGAGTCGGTCATGGCGTAGTCGGCATAATTGTGAAAGCTCTGGTTCTTCCAGAAGGCGTTGACCGAAGGCGCGATGTCCCGCACATGAGTTCGCAACCCTCCGAGCGCAGGGATGTGGGCATAGCCCATTTGGAACGCGGACAGCGTTTCGGGAAGCACGTCGCCGTTGTACTGGGGGTTGGTACGCGATCGCGGAACAGTGCGGACATCAACGACGAGTTGAACCTCCGCTTGCCTCAGCAGATCGGCGAAATCCTGGACCGATCGGTTCGAATGTCCAATGGTAAAGAACGGATGCGCCACAGGTTTTCCTCAGCACGTCGGGCGACAAGCCTCCTCATCCCGGCGGCTTGCTCGCAGCAGCGAGCCTCTGCCTCAGCGCGCGCATCTCCTCGAAGCGAACCGTAACGTCTCGCATGACGGCCGCCATGCCGACCATCTGGCCCGTCTCATCCCGAAGCGGCACGATCGTGAATTCGAGGGATATGCGCTCTCCGTCCCTCCGGATCCCGGGAACGGCAAGGACATCGCCGTGGCCGTACCGGCTCTCCCCTGTCGCCATGACCTGACGATAGCCCAGCCAGTGGCGCGCCCGCAGCCGCTCCGGAATGATGATGTCTAGGGACTCGCCGAGGGCATCGCCGCTTGCATGGCCGAAGATGCGCTCCGCCCCGGGATTCCAAAACCGAATAATGCCGTCCTTGTCGGCGGCAACGATCGCATCGGAGTTCGTGCGAAGCACGGCGTCAGCCAACACGGAGGGAGAAATCATCATCGGGAGACCTTTGCCCTAGCCGCGATCACTTTTCCGGCGTGCCACATCTCATCAACGAGCAATGAGCTTCAGGGCAGTCCCCTTGTGCAGGGCCACGTGATCGGTCCTGTCGCTCTTGATCTCATACTGAGGATCGCTAAGGCTCGCATGGTGGACGTAGCCCTTGTAGTTCACATCCTTTGTATGCACTTTGACGATCCGCCCGCTGACGTGCCCGGCTTCCGAGTTCCAGGTCACGTGATCGCCAACCTTGAATGACTTTGTCATGGTCGCAGCCTTTCAGACAGCACAGCCTTGCATCGAGGGCCGACACATCGCCGATCATGCATGGCGCGTTCGAGTCTCATGGTCGAACTGCGTCGCCGTGGTGCTGTCATCGATCTGTCCGGCGAGGCCCGCTCTCACCGTCGATTGATGCCGGAGTGCGAAACATGTCCATTATAGCTGGTGGACATGGGTCGTCTCCCCGCGGCTTCCCCTCCGCTGGTCA
>DATBMX010000246.1:0-4264 GCA_036554625.1 Aestuariivirgaceae bacterium | reverse complement strand
GGAGACAAGGTGGCTGTGGCCGTGCGGCCGGAAAAGATCCGCTTGAGCCGCGAGCGGCCTTCGGACTCCTGCAACTGCGTGGAGGGCAAGGTTCTCGATCTCGGTTATTTCGGCAAGGACTCGCTCTATCGCGTCCTGTTGCGCTCAGGCGCCGTCGTCTTGGTCAACCACGTCAATTCCCGCCGGGCACAAGAGAGCGAGCGGATCGCCGACTGGTCCGATGACGTATGGCTTAGCTTTTCTCCCGCATCGGCCATTCTCCTCAAGGAGTGAAACAATTGGCCGACGCCCTCATCCACGATGACGCCGGATCCAAGCCGCTCGAGCCTCGCTTGCGATTTTCTCAGCACGTCCGCCGCTGGTTGAGCCGCCAGGCCTGGCTGGACGCCATTATCGCCATCCCTTATTTCTGGCTTCTCCTCTTCTTCCTCGTCCCTTTCGTCATCGTGCTGATCATCAGCGGCGGCACGGCGGTCGTGAGCATTCCTCCCGTCGCCTGGCAAGAGTCATTCCCCTACCTCATCTTCGACAATTATCGATTTCTTGCCGAGGACGATCTCTATTGGAAGGGTTATCTCAACTCGCTTCGCATCGCCTTCGTTTCCACCATCCTCTGCCTCATCATCGGCTATCCCATGGCGCTTGCCATGGCGCGCACGGGGGGAATTTGGCGTCACATCATTCTCTTGATGATCATCCTGCCCTTCTGGACGTCTTTTCTTCTGCGCATCTATGCCTGGATGGGCATGCTCGGCAAGCACGGCATCATCAACAACTTGCTGCTCTCGGTGGGTCTGCTGTCACAGCCTCTCCCCATGATGAACACGGAATTCGCCGTCCTCGTCGGCATCGTCTATTCCTATTTGCCATTCATGGTGCTCCCTCTCTTCGCCAATCTCGAGAAACTTGACTTCACCCTCAATGAAGCGGCGATGGATCTGGGTTCGCGGCCCTGGCGCGTTTTTCTCGATATCACTTTGCCGCTGTCGCTGCCGGGAATCGTCGCAGGCGCGATGCTCGTCTTCATCCCGGCCACGGGAGAATATGTGATTCCGACGCTTCTCGGCGCCGCCGACAATCCCATGATCGGCCGTGTCCTTGCCGACGAATTCTTCTTGAACCGCGATTGGCCCGTGGCCGCCGCCGTCGCCGTCGCCCTGCTTCTTGTGCTTGTCGTACCGATCATGATCTACAGCCATCTCGAGCAGCGGGTTTCCGACAGGACGTGAACGCAGCATGAAACGGCGCTCGAGATTTCTCCTTCTCTGGCTGTGTTTCGGCCTTGTTTTTCTCTATGTCCCGCTCGTCTCCCTCGTCATCTATTCCTTCAACAAGTCGCGCCTCGCCACCCTTTGGGGCGGCTTTTCGACCGAGTGGTATTTCAAGCTTTTCGAAAACAGCCAGATCGTCGACGCTGCGCTGCTGTCGATCCGCATTGCGGCATTGAGCGCCACCGCCGCAACGGTGCTTGGAACCATGGCGGGTTTCGCGCTCGCCCGCGTGACGCGCTTTAGGGGGCGCACGATGTTTTCCGGCCTGGTCTCGGCCCCGCTGGTCATGCCGGAGGTGATCACAGGCCTGTCGCTTCTGTTCCTGTTCATCATCATGGAGCAGGCGATCGGCTGGCCCAGAGGTCGCGGCGCCACCACCGTGACGCTCGCCCATGTTACCTTTTCCATGTCCTATGTTGCGGTCATTGTCCGCGCCCGCCTGTCCTCCATGGACCGCTCCCTTGAGGAAGCGGCGATGGATCTGGGCTCGAAGCCGCTGCGCGTGCTGTTCGACGTCACCTTGCCCATTATTTCCCCGGCCATGATCTCTGGCTGGCTTTTGGCCTTCACCCTGTCATTGGATGATGTCGTCATCACCGCCTTCACCACCGGTCCCGGCGCTACGACGCTGCCGCTCGTCGTCTGGTCCAAGGTAAAGCTCGGCGTCACGCCCGACGTGAATGCCCTGGCCACCATCATCATCGGCGTTGTCGCTATTTGCGTCATTCTGGCGGGCATTATCATGTATCGGGCTGAGAGACGGCGAGAGCGCGACATTCAGGCCGCCATCGCGGCGAACGAATAGCGGATTTCCTTGGCCGCCACTTCCCCTCCGCCGTTCATCGTCTATAACGGCGGTGAGGGACCGGGGGTGGCCTTGGCCTCGAGATTTGGAGGTGTGTGATGGCAGTTCGCGTTGCGATTAATGGATTTGGCCGCATCGGCCGCAATATTCTGAGAGCGATCGTCGAATCGGGGCGGCGGGACATAGACGTCGTAGCCATCAATGATCTCGGCCCCGTCGAGTCCAATGCTCATCTGCTGCGTTACGACTCGGTCCACGGCCGCTTTCCCCACGATGTAAAGGTGGAGGGCGATAGCATCGTGATCGGCGACAGGCGCATCAAAGTGACTGCGATCAAGGATCCTGCCAGCCTTCCCTGGAAGGACTTGGGCGTCGATATCGCCCTCGAATGCACCGGCCTTTTCACCTCCAAGGACAAGGCCGCGGCGCATCTCAAGGCGGGCGCCAAGCGCGTGCTCATCTCGGCCCCGGGCGAGAATGCCGATCTCACCGTCGTCTATGGCGTCAACCACGACAAATTGACGAGCAAGCATGTCGTCGTCTCCAATGCCTCCTGCACCACCAATTGCCTCGCTCCCGTGGCCAAGGTGATCAATGATGCGATTGGCATCGACAAGGGTTTCATGACGACCGTTCACTCCTATACCGGCGACCAGCCCACCCTCGACACGCTGCACAAGGATCTTTACCGCGCCCGCGCCGCGGCTCTCTCCATGATCCCGACCTCGACCGGTGCCGCCAAGGCGGTGGGGCTCGTTCTTCCCGAGCTCCAAGGCAGGCTTGATGGCGTGGCCATTCGCGTGCCCACCCCCAATGTCTCCGTCATCGATTTTAAAGTCGTGACCAGGCGCGCCACGAAGGTCGAGGAAGTCAATGGCGCGATCGAGAGAGCTGCCCATCAGGAACTCAAGGGCATTCTCGACTACACCCGCGATCCCAATGTCTCGGCCGATTTCAATCACGATCCCCATTCTTCCAACTTCGCTATGGATCAGACCAAGGTCATGGACGGCAATTTGGTGCGCGTGCTGGCCTGGTATGACAATGAATGGGGCTTCTCCAATCGCATGTGCGACACTGCCGTCGCCATGGGCAAGCAGCTCTAGGGCCGCATGACGCAGCAGCTCTTCATCGCGCCGTCCATTCTCTCAGCCGACCTGGCGCGGCTTGGTGATGAGATTCGCGCCGTCGACCTCGAGGGCGCCGACTGGATTCACATCGACGTGATGGACGGCCATTTCGTCCCCAATATCACCTGGGGACCTCCTGTCGTCGCAGCGCTGCGTCCGCACACGCGCAAGCCTTTCGATGTCCATCTCATGATCTCTCCGGCCGATCCCTATCTCCAGGCCTTCGCCGACGCCGGAGCGGACATCATCACCATCCATGTCGAAGCCGGCGCGCATGTCGACCGCTCCCTGCAGGCGATCAGGAGCCTCGGCAAGAAGGCTGGCGTGGCGCTCAACCCCGCCACCCACGAAAGCGCCATCGCCCATGTTCTCGAGCGCGTCGATCTGATTTTGGTCATGACCGTCAACCCGGGATTCGGCGGCCAGTCCTTCATTCCGCAGGTCACGTCGAAGATCGCCCGTATTCGGCAGATGATCGCCGATCGTCCCATTCACCTCGAAGTCGACGGCGGCATCACCGCCGCGACCGCGCCTGCAGCGGTGAAGTCGGGCGCTGACGTTCTCGTCGCCGGCTCGGCAATCTTCTCGGGCGCAACGCGTTCGGATTACGGCCGGAACATCAACGCTCTGAGGCAGGCCGCTGCTCAGGCTCTTTTTGCGTGAGCCACGGGACAAGCGCGCCGGCTTTGAACTAGAATTGTTCTAAGCTGCTGATGTTCTTGACGAACGCCGGCTGGATGAGTATCCGACTGCGCTAGTAGGATAATGCTGAAAGCATCGCGGGAGAAGGAACGATGAACGCCACGCGCAATTCACGGACATTCAAGCTTTGGACAAGACTTGGCAGTGCCAGCGTCGCTGGATTGGCGGCTGCGTCTTTGACCGTCACGTCGGCGCATGCCGAAAGCGGCAAGCTCGGTGGACATCAATCCATCAAGTCTTATCAACTCGCTCAGGGCGGCGAAGGCGGCGAAGGCGGCGAAGGCGGTGAGGGTGGTGAGGGTGGTGAAGGCGGCGAAGGCGGCGAAGGGGGCGAGAAGGCCGCTGCTTCCATGGGC
>DATBMX010000236.1:0-11131 GCA_036554625.1 Aestuariivirgaceae bacterium | reverse complement strand
ATTCCTTGCCTACAGGCGCGCAAACCGGGCCAAGGCAGCGCTATTTCTTTTTCTCGCTGCCTCCCTCCTTCTTGGCCGGGGCGGGCTGAGCCTCTTTGCCGGCAGCAGCGGCGGCTTCGTCTTCGCCCGGCGCCTTTTGCGCAATGGCCGGCACCTCGGCCGCGGCGGGTGCGGCTTCGGCCTCCTCCTCGACCGGGATGGCGGCAGCAGCGGCGATAGTGGCGATTGTGAAGTCGCGCTCGGTGATCGTCGGCTGAGCGCCCTCCGGCAGCTTCACCTGCGAGGCATGCACAGACTGGCCGATGTGCAGGCCCGTCAAGTCAACGACAACCTCTTCGGGAATGCTGTCGGCGGGACAGAAGAATTCGATTTCGTGGCGCACTATATTCAGCACGCCGCCGGCCTTGAGCCCCGGCGATGCCTCATGATTACGGAAATGGACCGGCACCTCGACGCGAATGCGGGCGTCCTTGCCCAGCCGCAAGAAATCCACGTGGACGATGAAATCGCGAACGGGTTCAAACTGTACATCGCGGGGAATGACCCGCACCGTCTTGCCGCCCAGTTCGAGATCAACGAGGGTAGCGGTGAAGCGACCCGTATTCACATGAGGGAGCAAATCCCCGTAGCGAAGGGAAAGGAGCTGCGGCTCCTTCTTGTCGCCATAGACGACGCCAGGAACGAGACCTCGACGGCGAACAGAACGGGCGGCCCCCTTGCCAGACGCGTCGCGCAGCTCGGCCTTCAACGTGACAGCTTTGGCCATTGCGGAACTCCTTGCAGCTTGTGCCAAAATGAAATGGAGCCCTGAAAGGCTCCATTGCCCTCGCAGGCCTTCCTCCAGGGGTGACCGGCGCCCGCGCGAGGCGCCTTATAGCGCCTGGATTTTGGGCTTGCAATGGCCCGCGAGGGCAGGGCGCGCCCCGAAGTCTCAGTGGTCGATGCGCGACCAGAGCCGCTCCTTGCAGAGATAGAGCAGGACCGACAAGACGATGAGATAGATGACGACCTGAAAGCCCAAAGCTTTGCGGGCCTCCAACTTGGGCTCAGCCGCCCAGGCTAGAAAGGCCGCTACGTCGCGCGCCATGTCGGCCACCGTATTGGGTGCGCCGTCATCGAAGGTGACTTGGCCGTCGGACAATGGCGGCGGCATGCCGATCCAGTGACCGGCGGCGAAATAAGGGTTGTAGGATCTGCCGGGCGGCTGCTCGGCCGCCAGCGCCGCGGGCGGCGGCTCGTAGCCCGTGAGAACGGAATAGACATATTCCGATCCGCCAAGGCCGTTGACAAGCTGCCGGAAGGTGCCTGGCCAGCCGGCGCGCGCCTTGGTGATGAGCGACAGGTCGGTGGGATAGGCGCCGCCATTGGCGGCGCGGGCCGCCTGTTCATTGGCGAAGGGCGACGGGAAGGGGTCGGAGGGAAGGGCTGGGCGCGTGAACATCTCGCCCGATTCGTCAGGGCCGTCCTGGGCCTGGAACGTCGCGGCAAGGGCGCGCACCTGTTCTTCCGTGAATCCCGGTCCGCCTTCTTCGGCAAGATTGCGGAAGTTGAGCAGCCGCATGGAATGGCAGGCGGCGCAAACTTCCTTATAAACCTTGTAGCCGCGCTGGAGCTGCGCGCGGTCGAATTTGCCGAACGGACCTTCGAAGGAGAAATCGACCTCCTTCGCGGGATGCGGATCGGCTGCGTTACTCGGGCCGGCAAGCGTTAGTGCGAGAGCGAGGGCTGTGAAAAGGTAAAGCGGCCGTCTTAGCATGGCAGGCATCGGTTACTCCGCGGGCTGCGCCGCGAGGCGCCTGGAGTTTTTCGCGAGCACGGCATCGGAAATCGAGGTGGGCAAGGGCTTCGGCTTTTCCAGCAGTCCGATCAGCGGCAGGATCACGAGAAAATGCAGGAAGTAGTAGGCCGTCAGAATCCGCGCAGCGACGACATAGCCACCTTCGGGCGGCTTGGAGCCTAAATAGCCGAGCCCGATGCACACAGCCACGAAGATCCAGAAGAACTGCTTGAAGATCGGACGATAGGCGCCTGAGCGCACCTTCGAGGTATCGAGCCATGGCAGGGCGAAGAGGAGAAAGATCGAGCCGAACATGGCTATCACGCCAAGAAGCTTATGAGGAATGCCGCGCAAGATGGCGTAGAAGGGCAGGTAATACCATTCCGGGACAATATGGGCGGGCGTGGAGAGAGGATTGGCGGGTTCGGAATTGATCGCATGTCCCATATAATTGGGCGCATAGAAGACGAAGAGGGCGAAGAACAGCAGGAAGACGACCAGGGCAAAGCCGTCCTTCAGCGTATAATAAGGGTGGAAGGCAACGACATCCTGTTTGGATTTGACCGACACGCCGGTGGGGTTGCCGTTGCCAGGCACATGCAGCGCCCAGATATGCAACACAACAAGGCCCGCAAGAACGAAGGGCAGAAGATAGTGCAGCGAGTAGAAGCGGTTGAGGGTTGGATTGTCGACGCTGAAGCCGCCCCACAGCCAGGTTACCAGCGGCTCACCGATGAAAGGAATGGCGGAGAAGAGATTGGTGATGACCTTGGCGCCCCAAAAGCTCATCTGCCCCCAGGGCAGAACGTAACCCAAGAAGCCTGTCGCCATCATCACGAGGTAAATCAGCACGCCGATCATCCACAGAACTTCGCGCGGCGCCTTGTATGAACCGTAATACATTCCCCGAAACATGTGGATGTAGACGGCGATGAAGAACATGGAGGCGCCGTTCGAGTGGATGTAGCGGATGAGCCAGCCATAGTTCACGTCGCGCATGATATGCTCGACGGACTCGAAGGCCATGCTGGTGTGCGGCGTGTAATGCATCGCCAGCGTGATGCCGGAGATGATCTGGATCGCCAGCATCGTCGTCAGGATGCCGCCGAAGGTCCACCAGTAGTTCAGGTTTTTCGGCGTGGGATAGTCGAGCACGTGAGTTTTGGTGAAACCAATGACCGGCAGACGCTCCTCGAACCAGCGCCCGAGGGCGCTTTTCGGCTGATAGACGGTGTGTTCGCTCATGGGCGACCCCTATCCGATGCGCAAGGTTGTGTCGGCGGCGAATTCGAATCGCGGGATGGGAAGATTCTCAGGCGCCGGGCCTTTGCGAATGCGTCCCGCGGTGTCGTAATGGGAGCCATGACACGGGCAGAACCAGCCGTCATAGTCGCCGGCGTCGCCCAGAGGCACGCAGCCCAGATGCGTGCACACGCCCATCATCACGATATACTGCGGCTTGTCCTTGGCGACCCGGTTCTCATCCGTTGCGGGCACATCCTCAGCCAAATTGGCATTGCGAGCCAACGGATCGGGTAGCTCATCGACGGCAACCTGCCTTGCTTCCTCTATCTCCTTTGGGGTGCGATAGCGAATGAAAACGGGATTGCCGCGCCACTTGATGGTAATGCTCTGGCCTTCCGCAAGCGGCGACAAGTCGACGTCAACCGTGGAAAGAGCTCGAACGGAAGCATCGGGGTTCATCTGGGAAATAAAGGGCCACAGCGCGCCCGCCGCGCCCACCGCCGCCATGGCGCCCGTCGCGATGAAGATGAAGTCACGCCTGGTGGTGTCTTCGGTGTCGGTTGAGGACATGAGCGATGATCAATCCTGCTATCACCTAAGGGAGGGATTTTGCCCAGATCAGGGCCGATTCTGCCCGGTTTCTGGCATCGAGGCGATCGAAAGTCTAGCCATCAAGTGTCGCAGTCGGCGTCCTGCCGCGATGCCGTTTCTTTCGCAAACCGACTAGGATCGGGCATTCCTCGATGACCGAAATCGCCCTCTACCAGCCGGATATTCCGCCCAATGTCGGCACGATCCTGAGACTTGGCGCCTGCCTTGACGTGCCCGTGCATGTCATCGAGCCGGCAGGCTTTGCCTGGAGCGAACGCAGCTTTCGACGGGCGGGGCTCGACTATCTTGCCGAAGCGACGCTCATACGGCACGGTTCCTATGAGGATTTCTGCGCGGTTACGGCAGGGCGAAGACAGGTGCTGCTCTCGACAAAGGCACAAGTTCACTACACCGCCTTTCAATTCATGCAGGATGACATATTAGTGGTGGGACGGGAAACGAGCGGGGCGCCTGAGGAGGTGCACGGGCGCGTCGACGCGCGCGTTATCATACCCATGCGGCGGGGCATGCGCTCGCTCAATGTGGCAATTGCCTGCGCCATGGTCGTGGGAGAAGCTCTACGGCAAACGAAAGGCTTTCCCTTCGCCCTATGAATGCCATCGAACAGCACAAGGCGGAAGCCAGGGCGTGGTTCGAATCCCTGCGCGATGAATTTTGTGCGCGATTCGAGGGACTCGAACAGTCGTTGAGCAATTCTCAGCGGCCGGCCGGTACGTTTGAGCGGAAGGCGTGGCGACGATCGAATGAAAGTGAAACCGAGGGCGGCGGCGGGGTGATGTCGCTCATGCGCGGCCGGGTGTTCGAGAAAGTGGGCGTGCATGTGTCAACGGTCGAAGGGGAGTTCTTGCCCGAGTTCCGAGGGCAGATCCCCGGCGCCGCCGAGGACCCGCGTTTCTGGGCGTCCGGCATCTCAATCATCGCCCATCCATGGAGTCCCCATGCGCCTACCGCGCATTTGAACACGCGCTTCATCATGACGACGAGATGGTGGTTCGGCGGCGGCGGCGATCTCACGCCAATGCTCGAGGAGAGGCGTCGGCAGGACGATTCCGACAGCAAGGATTTTCATGCCGCCATGGAACAGGCCTGCATCAGAAGCGATGTCAACTACGAGAAGTACAAGACCTGGTGCGATGATTATTTCTATTTGCCCCATCGTGGTGAAATGCGGGGCATCGGCGGGATATTCTACGACTATCACAACAGCGGTGACTTCGCGTCAGACTTCCGCTTCACGCAAAATGTCGGACGTGCTTTTCTCGAAGTCTATCCGATGATCCTCAAGCGCAACATGGAGCTGCCGTGGACGGCAGCGCAGCGCGAGGAACAGCTTATTCGCCGGGGTCGCTATGTCGAATTCAATTTGCTCTACGACCGGGGAACGCTGTTCGGATTGAAGACTGGGGGCAATGTGGAGGCGATCCTTTCATCCCTGCCGCCGGAAGCAAAGTGGCCATAGGTCAATAGTAGAGATGAGAAAGCAAAGCGCATCAGCATTGCCGTGCCGAGGCTTTACAGCGCCAACTCGGCCAAGGTACAGCCTCCTCCCATGTCGCAAGCTGCTGCACCTCCCGCACGCTCCCGCATGGGAAATCTCATCGCAGCCATCGCCACCATCGCGGTGTGCGACATCGCCTTTGGCCTGACATTTCCGCTGCTCTCACTGCTGCTCGAACGCCGCGGAGTGCCGGCCTGGATCATCGGACTTAACTCGGCCATGTCGCCGCTCGGCATCATCCTCGCCGGACCCGTCATTCCCGGCGCTGTGCGCTTGTTCGGAGCGCGGCGGCTGGGACTGTTCACACTCGTGGGCATGGCTTTGCTGCTCATGGGATTCTACCTGTTCCCCAGCCTCATCGCATGGTTCGTCCTGCGCTTTGCCTTCGGCGTCATTGCCGGAACGCTCTACACGCTCAGCGAAGCCTGGATCGTTCATTTTGCCGAAGGACCGCGGCGAGGCAGGATTACCGGCCTCTACACGAGCGTCGTGGCCATCACCTTCTCGGCCGGGCCGCTCATCATTCCCTATATCGACGTGGAGAGCATCACGCCCTGGCTGCTCGGCAGCCTGCTCGTGATGGCAGCCGGCATACCGCTTTTGCTAGTCGATGCAGGTGAGGAATTTCAGCCGAAGAAGGAACAAAGCGTCGCCAATTTCGTGCGCCGCGCGCCCCTGCTGCTGTTCGCTGTTCTTACGCTCACCATCTTCGACGCTGTGATGCTCGCCTTTTTCATCATCTACGGATTGCGCAGCGGCCTTGATCTCGAAACGGCGAGCTGGGCGCTAGGCGTGTCGATCGCCGGCAACGCCGTGCTGCAATATCCGATCGGAATACTCGCGGATCGCTGGCAGCGAACGAGCATCATGTGGCTCGCAGGCGCAATGGCGCTTGCCATGGCATTGGCTCTGCCGTTTGCGGTGAACAGCATTGCGCTGTGGCCGGTGGCGTTCATGCTCGGAACGGCGGCCTATGCCATCTATACGGCGGCGCTCGCCATTCTGGGCGATGAATTCAAGGGAGCCGAGCTCATCGCTGGATCGGCAGCCTTTGCGGCAACCTGGGGTGTCGGTGGCATTGTGGCGCCGCCTGTGGTCGGAGCGGCCATCGACGCTTTCGGCATCCAGGCATTACCGATTTTCCTCCTCGCGCTCTACTCGGGATTTCTGCTCCTGCTATTCGTCGCAGGCAACCGGCTGGTCAAAGCGGCGGCATGAGCATCGACGTTCAATGGCGGAATCTCGTAGCGGCCTGCGCCACCGTCGCCGTTTTCAGCTTTTCGCTGGGCGAGATGTTTCCGCTGCTGGCGCTCAAGATGGAAAAATGGGGAATGAGCACCAGCATCATCGGGGTGAATTCGGCGATGGCGCCGGTCGGAATCCTGCTTGCCGGCCTTTTCATCCCAAAGCTTGCCCATAAGTTCGGCTCGCGGCGGGTGACACTGGTAATGGTGGTGCTGACGGCACTGGTCATTCTCTCTTATCCCGCCGTGCCCAATATCGCTGCCTGGTTCGTGCTGCGCCTCGCGCAGGGCATGTTCGTTGCAACGCTTTTCGCGCTCAGCGAGGCATGGGTCGTGCGTTTTGCGGAAGGGCGATACCGGGCGCGCATCGTCGGCGTTTATGCGAGCGTCGTGTCGGCCAGCTTCGGGCTGGGACCGCTGGTGATCAGACAAATGGGAATCGAGGGCTATGCGCCCTTCATCGCCGGCGCAGTCGTGATGCTGATGGCGCTCATTCCCATATCCCTCGTGGACGAGAAATCGACGCGGGCGGCTGACCGCGACGAGGAGCATGTGTCGGTCCTTGCCTTTGCCCCCAAGGCACCCCTGCTGCTCCTGGCCGTGTGCATTCACGCGGTGTTCGACGGCGCCTTGCTGTCGCTCTTGTCGGTGTATGGGGTGAGATATGGCTATGGCGTCGAAGCAGCGGCGATGCTGATCACGGCGCTGGCGCTCGGCAACGTCTTCTTCCAGGTGCCCATCGGCCTGATCGCCGATCGCACGTCGAAGCAGGGCACCATCAAATTCTGTTTTGCCGCGGCAACTGTCCTCGCTTTGCTTCTCCCATTCGCCATGGGGAGTCCCTTGATCTGGCCGCTGCTTTTGCTTCTCGGCGCAGCTGGCTTCGGCATCTATACGGTTAGCCTTGCGCTGCTCGGCGATCGTTTCACCGGTACGGATCTCGTCGGCGGAACGGCTGCCTTCGCAAGCGTTTGGGGGCTTGGATCGCTTCTCGGCGCGGTGGTCTGCGGCTGGGCCATGGACGGCTTCGGGTCCGATGCGCTGCCATGGAGCCTGGCCCTGATTTTCGCGATCTATCTTGTCTTCAATCTTCGGCGGCCGCTGGTGGCGGTGCAGCCAAGCTAGGCGTCAAGCCATAGCCTTTGCTCCAGCCATCCGCATGAGATTGTCATAGAGCTGGCGCGCGAAGCGGTGATAGGCCGGCATGATCGCGGCGGCTTCCGCCGTCATCCTGGCGTAGGCATCTGGCCCGAGCGCTGCCTCCATGGCGGCAAGATAGGAGGGCAGGCGGGCCCAGGAGGAGATGAACTCGGTCTTCCATTCCGCATGAAACTGGAGACCCATGGCGCAGTCGCCGAGGATCATGGCCTGAACCGGAGTTCTCTCGGAGGAAGCAAACACAGTCGCCCCCGCCGGCACTCTGTCGACTTCGGCATGGTGCCATTGGGTGACCTTCGTCGCCGAGGGCAAATCCCTGGCAATGGTGTGAGAGGGCACTACCTGTTTCAGAACGATGTCGAAAACGCCAATTTCCTGTTCCCTGGCCATGCTCACGCGCCCGCCCGTAGCCTCGGCCAGAAGCTGATGTCCCAGGCATATGCCCAGAAATGGCTTTGCGCGCGCCCCGACCCATTCAGCAATCGCTTGCTTTTCCGCGGCGAGCCAGGGGTGGGCCTCCTCCTCCCACACGTCCATGGGTCCGCCCAGCACATAGAGAAAATCATAGGCCGAGAGGCTCGGAATAGGCTCCCCCCGATGCAGCATCACTGGATCGATTGCGAAACCATCCTGCCGCAAGAAGTCGCCAAAGCGGCCTGGATTGTCATCATCCATGTGCTGGAAGAGCAGAACGCGCCGTGCCATTGCCATCACCGATCTAGGACTTTGCAATCACCGGAGGTAGCATCAACGTCTTGGCGCGACAACTCTCACGCCTTGATGACCTGCATTGCGCAAAATCACCTGCTGGAGAGAAGCAGATGCGCAATTCTGCGAGCTGAGCGGAGGCGCGCGAAGTGCATTCAATCTGCATCATGTTCCGGTTGAGACCCTTGTTGGTTTTCAGGAAGTCGACAATCAGCGCCTCGGGCGTGGTGACAATCGGTTCAAGCGGGGACAGATAGCGTGCCGGAATCTTCACTTTACCAAAGAGAGTCCGGGTGAGGCGAAAATAGTTGTTCATGCTCAGTCCCGAACAGACGCCATGCTTCCTCCATTGATGAATAACGAGGGACTTGGAGGGCATGATGGGAAGCATGTCTTCAATCAACTCCTCCGGCACCCAGGTCTCCTGTGCCGGGCAATAATGCAAAGGCCGGGGCCCGTCCTGAGGCCAAAGCCCGTGAACGACAAAAGCAAATTTGCGGTCCCCTCCACATTGGAGCGACTCATCATCTGCTTCCGGCGCGGCGCAGAAGCTTGGAGACCAAGAGAGGGACAGGATGTAGTGATCCTTTCCGGCAGCCCACGCGAAAGCCTGCCAGGAACTGGCGAGGATCAAGGCAAAGCTCAAGCTTGCAACGCGGCAAATCCGCATTACTTGGCGGCAAAGTTTGCTTTGATCTGCTTCTTTGGCGGATTGTCCTCGTTCCGCGTCTGCGGGCAGGTGTCGCTGATGAACTTCCAGGAGGGATTGTTCTGGAACATCAAACATTGCGCGAGCCTTCCCCGGACGCAGGCCACTGCTCCTATTTCGACCCGCTGGCCGAAGTAACGGCAAGTGCATTCTTTTGCGGCCGCCGGTGAAGCCCAACCGATCAGCACCAGAAGGACGAACGCGCTCTTCATGGCATGTGCGCTCATGACGCGATCCTAGCATCGAACGGCGACAAATGCATCAGTTTAGGCAACAACCCGGCGCTCTCGACTGCCGTCACGGCTTTTTTCGGAACGGAACGTGCGTTGCGTGGTTGGCAAAGCTGAAGCCGGGCTTTTCGAGCAGGCGCAGGGTCAATTCAACAATAGATCGAAGGATATCCGTGATTGTCGGTTGAGGCAGAACCGTTCTCCAAGGTTGAGGTCAGTCATGCAAACCGCCAGAGTCCACGCCGTCAGACAAAATTCGTCCGAAGAGAGCAGCAGCCACAATCTGCTTCTCGCGAGGCTGTCGTCAGAAGAGCGCGGACGTGTCGCCGCTCATCTCACCTTCAAGCACTTCGAACCGGGCAGGGTGCTGCACGAGCCGGGAGAGTTTATTCTCGGCCCATGTTTCATCTACGACGGCGCTGTGTCGCTGCTTGCCGTGCTTCCGGATGGCAAGAGCCAATATACGGCGATCGTCGGCCGGGAAGGGGCGCTGGGCCTCGGGACTGGGCTTGGTGCGGCGACGGCTTTCTGCCGAGCAGTCGTCCTGGCGCCCGCGAGCGTCGGAATCATGAGCGCCGAGCAATTCGCCAGGATCGCGCAGACCAGCACCGTCCTGCAGTCTCTCATTGCCAGCTACAGCGATGTGCTGTTTGCGCAGAGCCAACAGGCGCTCGTTTGCAACAGCGCGCATTATCTTCAGGAAAGGCTGTGTCGTTGGCTGCTTCACGTGCGAGACACCGTGGGCTCAGACACTCTGCATCTCACACAGCAATTCCTGTCGCAAATCGTCGGCGTGCAGAGGACCAGCGTCAATCTCATTCTCGGGTCGCTGCAATCGGACGGTTTGCTGTTCGTCCAACGCGGCCGCATTCACCTGCGCGACGTGGAAAGGCTGCAAAGGCTCTCATGCTGTTGCTATGCCGCGGCGCGACGGCTGATGAAGGCGACGTCTCATCGCTTGAGCGAATATCCCCGACACGAGACCGTATTTGCAGACAGTTGAGTCAGATGGCCAGTGGGGAACGAGGCGTTTCGATGCCCTCGAGAGCACGATCTGCAATGCGGTTCTAGCTTTCCGGCCCCGCGGAGAGCTGAAGATTAATGGCCTGAGGACCGCGACCGCGCGTATCAGGCTGAATCTCGAAGCTGAGCTTGGTTCCTTCCGTCAGCTCGGGGATGCCTGAGCGCTGCACGGCGGTGACGTGGACGAAAACATCCTTGCCTCCGCCGTCAGGCGTAATGAAACCATAGCCCTTGGCGGCATTGAAAAATTTGACGGTGCCGGTCTGACGCATGACACCTCCCAGATTTTCTTTAGTCTTCCATCAGCCGTTGATGCGTTCAAGATCCTCCAGTCGCGGCGGCTCGCTCATCCAGCCGCCGCCGGCGCGGCCGAAATCACGGCCGATCTCATATTGGCGCTTCATCACAGCGGGCTCGAAGGTCAGTCCATCCTTGGCAGCAGGCGCGTGGTCGGGGATCGAGATCAGGTTGAACATTGCCTTCGACTGACGCGCGGTAACATAGGTCTGGTAGACGGTGCGCTGGAGCAGGCCGCGCAACAGCTCGGTGATGGATTTTTTCGAGATGTCGAGCACTTCCGGCTCCACCGCCTTATCGGCATTCAAGAGCTTCATCTTGCTGTTGACGACGACATAGACGTTGCGCCGGGCGGCGGGCGGCTTGAGCATGAAGGCCCTAAGCAACACCGGCGCCTTGACCCCGCCGTCGACATGCATTTGCCGCGCCTTCGAGGACTCGGATGGCCTGATGTAAACGGGCTTGAAGAGGCCTGGAACCGCGGCGGAGGCGAGCAGCACCTGACGATAAATTTGGACCCGCTTCTCGTGGCCGGAGCTGGCGATATGACCCATATCCCACACGACAACTTCACCCGAATCGAGATTGGTGGTGGCAACATACAGTCTCCGGCCAGCACGGTGTTCCTCC
>DATBMX010000219.1:0-3213 GCA_036554625.1 Aestuariivirgaceae bacterium | reverse complement strand
CGAGGAACATGTCTTCGCCAAATGCGAGCGGCGGCTGATCCCTTTTCTGGGCTTGCTCTATCTCGTCAGCATCGTGGATCGGCTGAATGTCGGGTTCGCGGCGCTGACGATGAACGCCGATCTCGGCTTCTCGCCGTCGGTGTTTGGTTTCGGGGCGGGCATTTTCTTCCTCGGCTACATGCTGTTCCAGGTGCCCGCCAATCTGATGCTCGTCCGTCTCGGCGCGCGCCGCTGGGTGTTCACGATCCTCATCGTCTGGGGCGCGATCTCGGCCGCCTGCGCGTTCGTACAGGGGCCGCTGAGCTTCTATGTCCTGCGATTCCTCTTAGGGGTCGCCGAGGCGGGATTGTTCCCCGGCGTCGTTCTGTATCTGACCTACTGGTTCCCGCAGGAGCGGCGCGCCCGTGCGATCGCGGGCTTCATGGCGGCAAGCCCCCTTGCGTTCATCATCGTCGGCCCGCTTTCGGGCGCGCTCCTTACGATGGATGGATTTGGCGGCCTGAAAGGCTGGCAGTGGCTGTTTCTGATCGAAGGCCTGCCGGCTTGCCTGCTCGCCTTCGCACTGCTCAAGCTGGTTCCGGACGGTCCGGAGCATGCGACGTGGCTCAGTCCGGACGAGAAACGCTTGATCGCGTCGCGGCTCGCGCAGGAAGCCGCGATCGACCAGCCCGGCTTCTGGCCTGCGTTGCGCGACGTTCGTCTCTACGCGCTCGGCATTGCCTATATCGCGGTTGGCGCCAGCGGCTACGGCATGCGCCTCTGGCTGCCGCAGATCGTCCAGTCGATGGGCTTCTCGAATGAAGCGAACGCGTTCTTCATCTCGCCGATGCCTTATCTGCTCGCAGTGGGCGCGATGATCTGGTGGGGCCACTCGAGCGACAAAACGGGCGAGCGGATCTGGCACATCGTGCTTCCCGTGCTGCTCGCGGCGGCGGGCTTCATCATCGGTGCCGCATTCTCGGCGTCCGATCTCATCGTGCTGATCGGGATCACGCTCGTCATCATCGGCGTCGATGCAGTCATCGGGCCGTTCTGGAGCCTTCCCTCTTCGTTTCTGCGTGGACCGGCGGCCGCAGGGGGCATCGCGCTGATCAACACGTTCGGCACCGGTGCCGGCGGCTTCATCGGTCCTTACGTGATCGGCGAGTTGCGCGAAGCGACCGCTGGATTTTCCGCCAGCATGGCCGTGCTCGCCTTGGGCCTCGTCTGCACCTGCGCCATCGTTCTTGCCTTCTCCCGCACCATCGCGCCGCGGACGGCTGCCGTCGAACCGCGATTGTGACGGCCGGTGCCACCGTCCGTCACAAGACCGACAATCGACCCGAGCCGTGAACAATCGCGTTCCCACGGCGCCGGCACGATTACGTTTCCAGTTCCGAGCGCTTATGATCGCGGCGCGTTGCCGTAGGGGGAGCTGGGCTTCAATGTGGAATTTCAGTCTGATCAAAGCGATCTCACTCGTGGTCCAGACCGCACCCTTTGTGGTGCTTCGGCTGTTGGTCTATTTGGGCATCGCCGTGGGCTATATCGTCGCGACCGGAACCGGCGCGGTGGTCGGCTTCGGTTTTGGAAATCTGAGTGCAGACCCGGACACGCCCGCCGCCGGCGCGTTCTGGGGCGGCTTGGGCGGTTTCGGCGTGGTGAGCGCCGTCCTGTACCTTGCGCGGGAGTACATCCTCTATCTCGTCAAGGCCGCGCATATCGCCGTCCTCGTCGAGTTGCTGGGCGGCAGGTCCGTGCCGGGCGGACAGAACCAGATTCAGTATGGCGCGGGCTTCGTGAAGACGCATTTCGCCCAATCCTCGGTGCTGTTCGGCGTCGATCAGATCATCAAGGCCGTCCTCAAGGTGATCACCCGAACCCTGACGGGGATAGCGGCGTTCCTGCCCATCCCGGCCCTGCAGACCCTGATCAATCTCGTCAACTCGGTGTTGCGGATGTCGTTGACCTTCATCGATGAGGTCATTCTCGCCTATATGATCCGTGAACGGACGAATAACCCCTGGGAGACGGCCAAGGACGGCCTCATCCTCTACGCGCAGAACTATGGGCACATGCTGAAGAACGCGGCATGGCTGACGCTGTTCATGTGGGGTTTGACCATCCTCATCTTCATCATGCTTCTCGGCCCCGTCGCGGCGATGCTTGCCTTCGCGCCGAGCACGCTTGGAGGCTGGAGTTTCGTCTTCGCGTTCATCTTCGCCTGGTCGCTGAAGGCCGCCGTGCTCGAGCCGATCGCGATAACGGCCTTGATGCAGGCCTATTTTAAGGTGATCGAAGGCCAGACGCCCGATGCGGAATGGGATGCGCGATTGACGAGCCTGTCGCATCGCTTCCGCGAGCTCACCGGAAAGGCTGCAAGCTGGGCGACACGGCCGGCGCCGCCTGGCGGACAGAGCGCTCCCCAGCCGGGATAGGACGCCGCGTCCACGAGCGTCCTGACCAAATCCGCCCGGGCTCAGTGATGATTTGATGACAATTGTCGCCACCTTGCTTCCAACCAATTGTCAATTCGTGCGGACAAATATAGCGTCGGGTGTTGCCTAGGGCAGGCGGACGGGGGCGTTCTCTTCTCTTACGGCTTTTCTTGTGCGGTCTCTTAGGCCGCTTTGCCAATTGGCGCGGGATCATCCCCTCGCGGCGTGACGTCGCGTGGTGAGCATTGTCTGATTGGGAGAGCCGACATGAGAAGGACGATACTGTCGCTATTGCTTCCGGTCTTCGCTCTACTGGCCGGATGTTCGACTTTGCCGGAAATTCCATACGACCGGATGTCCGCCGGCGATATCAAGACGATCGGTATCGTAACCCCGAAGTTTCCCAACGAAGCATCGATGATCCTTGACACCACCGTCGGGCAGAGCTTCGGCCTCGTCGGTGCCATCGTCGATGCCGGCTTGCAGGACGGCCGTGAGAGCTCTTTCAAAAAAATCGTGGAGGCGCAGAACTTTTCCGTGCAGCCCGCTTTCATGGAGCGGCTCTCGGCGTCGCTTCAGGAACACGGCTACACGCTCAGCGACGTCTCCGCGCCACGACGGCAGGACAATTTCGTGGACAAATACCCGATGGGATCGGCCGATGCTTATCTCGATATGGTCGTTGTCAACTACGGCTACATCGCGGCAGGTATCGGAAACAGCACGCCGTATCGGCCGATGGTGTCCGTGAAAGTGCGACTGGTCCGCGCGATCGACTCGTCGGTCTTGATGCAGG
>DATBMX010000124.1:0-9419 GCA_036554625.1 Aestuariivirgaceae bacterium | reverse complement strand
CCTGGTCCTCCTGCAGATCGCGCGCATAGCGCTTCATGCGCGCACGATAGGAGGTGCGGGAAAGATCGTCAGGCGGCCACAGAGGCTCCCAGGGGGTCAGAAACCTCCGGCTGGCGCCGCGCAAGGCCGACCAGGCGGTGTAGTCGCTCATCTGCGGCAAGCGCAAAAAGACTCGCGGAGCCTTAAGCACCGGGATCTGCGAGGAGTCCATGAGACTGGAAAGGAAAGCCATAGGATGAGATCCCAAAACCTGCCGGCTATCAGCCAAATTTTGCAGCGATGCGCTCTTGCGTGGCAAGATATTTGAGCGATCCCACGGCGGAGATGGCGGGGCGATTGGAGATCAGAATCTCGCTCGCCAGGGTTTTGATGTCGTCACAGGTGAGGCGCTCGATGCGCTCGACGAGGTCGGCAATGTCGGGGACCTTGCCGAAGGACAGGAACTGGCGGGCAATCTGATCCGCTCTTCCCGTCGCGCTTTCCAGACTCATGACGAGACCGGCTTTCAGCTGCGCCTTGGCGCGGACGAGCTCGGCATCGTCGATCTGCTCGGTCATGGAGAGCATGACATCGGTGGCGACGTCGGACAGGTCGCGGGCGTTCTCCGGCGAGGTCGCGGCATAGATGTTGAAGAGACTGACATCCTGATAGGCCGAAGCGAAGGAGAAGATCGAGTAGCAGAGCCCGCGCTTCTCCCGCAATTCCTGGAACAGCCGGGAAGACATGCCGCCGCCCAGGATGCTCGAGAGGAGCTGGAGGGCATAGATGCGCTCATCGCGATAGCCCGGGGCCTTGAAGCCGAAGACGATGTGCAGTTGATCGAGCGGCCGTTCGGCCGATTTGAACCCGCCGGAGAAGGTGGGAACCGTCCATTGCGCGGAAGCGCCGTCGCTGAACATCGCGAAACGCTTCTCCGCAGTTTCGACGAGGCCCTGATGATCGACATGGCCCGCGGCAGCCAGAACGATGCGCGGCGCGGCATAATGCATGTTGCGATAGGCGACGATCGAGGCGGCATTGTAGCGCTCGACCTGCTGCGCTTCGCCGAGAATGGAACGGCCGAGCGGGTGACCGGGAAAGGCCGCCTCGGCCAAGAGCTCGAAGACCAGATCATCGGGCGCATCATTGGCAGCGGCGATCTCCTGGAGAATGACGTATTTCTCCTTGTCCAGCTCCGCCGCGTCGAAGACGGGGTCGGTCAGGATGTCGGACAGTATGTCGAGCGCCAGCGGCCAATCGTTCTTCAGCACGCGACAGAAATAGGCCGTCGATTCCATGGCCGTTGCGGCATTGATCTCACCGCCGACGTTCTCGATCTCAGAGGCGATCTGCATGGCCGTGCGGCGCGAAGTGCCCTTGAAGGCCATATGCTCAAGGAGATGCGCCACACCGGACTCCTCCGGCTGTTCGTCGCGCGAGCCCGCCTTGATCCACGCGCCCAAAGCCAAGGTCTCAAGATGGGGCATATGATCGGTGACGACATGGATGCCGTTCGAGAGCCGCGATATGGTTAGAGTCATTGCATCAGATCCGGGACAGAATGTGCTTGCGCACCGCGTGAGGGTCGTTGGGAAGAACTTCGAAATGCTCTGTCCGCGCCATGAGACCCGTCATGGGCGGCGGGAGCTCGGGGCGGATGCCGGAACCCTTCTGGACCGCGTCGGGGAATTTCGCCGGGTGAGCCGTCGCCAGGGTGACCATCGGTGCCGAGCCCGAAGGAGCGTTGCGGGCCACCGCATAGGCCACGGCCGTGTGCGGATCAAGAAGCTCGCCCGAGGAGGCAAAGGTCGTCCGAATGGTGGAGAGCGTCGCCTGCTCGTCGGTGCGGCCGGACGAGAACTTCCTGACGATGGCGGCGTGAAGGACTTGAGGGAGGGCAAAACTCCCGGTCTTGGCAAGCTGCGACATGAGCTTGCGCACCACGGCGGGATTGCGGCGCGAGGCATCAAACAGGATGCGCTCGAAATTGCTCGACACCTCGATGTCCATGGAGGGACTCATCGTGGGGGTCACCCCTGCCCTCTCGTAGCGGGCGGTTGAGATGACGCGATCGAGAATGTCATTGGCGTTGGTCGCGACGATGAGGCGCTCGACAGGAAGGCCCAGCATCTTGGCAACATAGCCGGCAAAGACGTTGCCGAAATTGCCGGTCGGAACGCAGAAGCTCACCGAGCGGGCCGGGGCGCCAAGGCTCAAGCCGGCAAAGACATAGTAAACGGCCTGGGCAACGAGCCTCGCCCAGTTGATGGAATTGACGCCGGAAAGGCTCACGCGGGCACGGAAATCGGCATCGTTGAACAGGGATTTTACGATCGACTGGCAATCGTCGAAGTTTCCTTCAATTGCGAGATTGTGCACGGAAGGGGAGTGAACCGTCGTCATCTGACGGCGCTGGACCTCGCTGACGCGGCCACGGGGATGGAGAACGAAGAGGCTGCAGTGCCGGCTGAGCTTGAAGGCCTCCACGGCAGCGCCGCCCGTATCGCCCGAAGTTGCGCAGATCAAGGTGGCGTTGCGGGAGCGTCGCTCCAGGGAAAAATCCAAGAGCCGTACGAGAAGCTGCATGGCGACGTCTTTGAAGGCGAGCGTCGGCCCATGAAACAGCTGGAGGAGCCAGTGATTGGCGTCAAGCTGGACGAGAGGGGTCACGGCTGGATGGTTGAAGCCGCGATAGGCATCGTCGATCATTCGCTGAAGTTCAGCCGACGGCAGCGAACCCTGGACGAAAGGCGCCATGACTGCATGGGCGATCTCGCGATAGGACGCGCCTCGCAGGGCGAGCATCGTGGCATCGGCCAGGCGCGGCCATTGTTCCGGCACGTAGAGCCCGCCGTCAGGCGCCAGGCCCGCCAGCATCACGTCCTCAAAGGGTAGCGGCGGCGACTGCCCTCTCGTCGATATGTAGCGCACGAATGGCTTCCCCCCGATCGAACGGGCACCCTAAGCAGGCGCCATGAGAATGGCAATGGCGTCGCCCCTACAGCGCACCGCGGCGGCCGGAGCGGAGCACAAGGAAGGTTATGATCACGAGGACGCCGGCAAGCGCGAACCAGGTGAAGGCATATTGCAGATGGTTGTTGGGAATGGCGCGGGGATCAGGCGGCCTCGGTTTGGGCCACTCCGGGGCCCCGGGCTGAGGAAGCGCCTCGACGATGCGCGACGATGGCAGGAAGCCCCGGGGAATGGCGAGGGAGTCCAACAGGGCGGACGCGTCGGCCCAATACCAGATGTTGCGCTCGGGCTGATTGGCGGGCGTGAAAGGTCCTGGCTGCGCCTGCCTGCGAAGCAGTCCGATGATCTCAACCTCGCCCTGGATCAAACTTTCCCGGCGGCTGCCCGGTTGCTTGAGCCGCTCGGGGATGAAGCCGCGGTTGACGAGCACGAGACGACGATCGACCGACTTCAGAGGCGTGATCACCTGCCAGCCCGGCTCGCGACCGGCGACGGCGAAGAGATAGCGCTCCTGAGCATGATCGAACTCGCCCTTCAAACGGACGCGAATAAAGTTCTGTTCCTGATCGGGCTCGGCATCGCGGAACTCGCGCAATGGGGATGTGTCGGAGAGGGCATGCTGAAGGCCGGCGAGAAGTTCTTGCTTCCATTCCCGGCGCTCGAGTTGCCAGAAGCCGAGGGCCAGCAGAATCACGACGCCGACGATGGAGAAAAGAAGAAGACCGTAGAGTTTGAGGCCACGCATCTATCGAATGATGCGGCCTTCCTCGGCGCGCGTTCGATACTGCTGAGACAGCAGGACCGACTTGACCGGGCGGAGAAGGAGAAGCGGCAGGGCGACGGCAAAGAGCGCCACCGCCACACCATGAATCCAAAAGGGAGGCTGCCAGTTCAGCTCAAGAATGAGGGCGGCGGCGACGGCCAAGGCTCCCGACACCAGCATGACGAACCATGACGCCCCGTCACCAGCGTCGGCAAAGGAGAAAGAAAGGCCGCAGGCGCGACAGCGCTCCGCCACAGCGAGATAGCCTGAGAACAGCTCGCCCTCGCCACAGCGAGGGCATTTGCCCTTGAGGGCCGCGCTGAGAAAGTTTGTCCGCCGCTCACTCATGAAGGGCGGCGCCGGCGGAGCCCCAGACATAGATGCAGGCGAAGAGGAAGAGCCAGATTACGTCGACGAAGTGCCAATACCAGGCCGCGGCCTCAAAACCGAAATGCTGATCGGGCCTGAAATGGCCGGCCATAGCGCGGAAGAAGCAAACGATAAGGAAAATGGTGCCGATAATGACGTGGAAGCCATGGAAGCCGGTGGCCATGAAGAAAGTCGAGCCATAGATGTTGCCACCGTTGTCACGACTGAAGGCAAATGCCGCATGGGCATATTCATAGGCTTGAATCCCCGTAAAGAGCATGCCCAGGACAATGGTGAGGGCGAGGCCCCAGATCAGGCTCTTGCGATCATCGTGGATGAGGGCGTGATGTGCCCAGGTGACCGTCGTACCCGAGGTCAGCAGGATCAGGGTGTTGAGCAGAGGCAGGTGCCATGGGTCGAACACCTCGACACCCTTGGGAGGCCAGGTGCCGCCGGTGACTTCGACGCGCGAAGCCTGAATGGCTTCGTCGCTAAACAGACTGGCATCGAAGAAGGCCCAGAACCAAGCGACGAAGAACATGACTTCGGAGGCGATGAAAAGGATCATCCCGTATCTGAGATGGAGCTGGACGACCCTTGTGTGATCGCCGCGGTGGGCCTCCATCACGACATCGCGCCACCACATGAACATGGTGTAGAGAACGCCGATGAGGCCAAGCAGCATGATCCAGGGCTGTGCGCCGTGCATCCACATGATGGCGCCGACCGCCAGAATGAAAGTGGCAGTGGCTCCGACGACCGGCCAGGGGCTTGGATCGACGAGATGGTAGTCGTGGTGCTTGGCGTGGCTTTCAGCCATGGGTTCTCCTTGAGGGCTGTGGATTTGCTGGCTGGCGCCGGCGTGCATCAGTTCACGCTTCCGGCCGACGCCTTTGACGGTCGGCCTGAAATCTTGTCCGTGGCGAGCGGATAAAAAGTATAGGACAGGGTGATCGTCTTGAGCTGTGCCAGATCTTCATCGTCGGCAATGGAAGGATCGATGAAGAAGACGACAGGCATGTCGACGCTCTGGCCGGGCGCCAAGGTCTGCTCGACAAAGCAGAAACAGTCGATCTTGCTGAAATAGCGGCCGGCGTGACCTGGAGTGACATTGAAAACTGCCGAACCCGTGACCGGTTCGGCGGAATGATTGACGGCCCGATAATGTGCCATCGCCTCCTCGCCCACCTTCACCGTCAGCCGGCGCTGGACGGGACGAAAGCTCCAGGGGAGGCCGGCACCGATATTGGCGTCGAACTCGACCGTCATCATGCGGCCGATGGGAGTTGAGGGCGCCGCGGCGGCACGCTGGGTGACACCGCCATAACCGGTGGCTTCACAAAACAGGCGATAGAGGGGAACAGCGGCGTAAGCCAAGCCCACCATGGCGGCGCAAAGAGCAAGGCACAGCAGGACGATGCGCCGGTTGCGCGGGGGAGAAGCCGTTTGAGACGACGCGGTCAAGGTCTTCAGCTCACAAGGTTCGATCCGCCACATTGCCGCCCAAGCGGACAATGGTCGTGATGAAGAACAGTACGGCAAGGCCGCCAAGAACGACGGCGAGCATGATCGAGCGCCTCCGCCTCACGGCGATCTCCTCCGGCGTCAGCTCGCGGGCGGTCAGCTTGTCGCGATCTCTCATGCGAAGACTCCGGCGAATCGAGGAAGCGCCAAGAGACGCTCGACAAGCAGGGCCGCGAAAATGGCGAAGAGATAAAGGATCGAATAGCCAAAGAGACGCGCTGCCGCTCTCCTTGCCGGATCGCCCTCGCGATGGCGGTAGAGCCTGACCGCTCGCTCAAGAAAGACGGTGCCGAAAACAGCAGCCGCAGCAAGATATGACCAGCCGGCGATGCCCAAGCCCAGAGGCGCGAATGAGGCGAGGACAAGAAGCACGCTGTAGATCAGGATCTGCCTGCGCGTCTCGTCTTCACCGGCGACCACAGGAAGCATAGGAATGGCGGCCTTCGCATAATCATCGGTGCGCAGCAGCGCGAGCGCCCAAAAATGCGGCGGAGTCCACAGAAAGATGATGAGAAACAAAGACAATGACGAGAGTTCAAGAGAGCCTGTCGCGGCAGAACAGGCTATGACGGGCGGAAGCGCCCCTGCCGCTCCGCCGATGACGATGTTCTGCGCGGTCGAACGCTTCAGCCACATCGTATAGACGACGACATAGAAAATGATCGTGAAGGCGAGCAGCGCCGCTGACAGGACATTGGCGATGAGGCCCAGCAGCAGCACGGAGGCGACGGCCAAGGTCATGCCGAAGCCAAGAGCCTCTCCCGGAAGGATGCTCCCGCGCGGCAAGGGCCTTGCCGAGGTGCGCGCCATTACCGCATCAATGTCGGCATCGAACCACATGTTGAGGGCGCCGGAAGCGCCTGCACCCATGGCGATGGCGAAGAGCGTCATGAAACCCATCCAAGGATGCATGGGTTCACGCGCGATCACGAGGCCGACGAGCGCCGTGAAAATCACCAGCGCCATGACGCGCGGTTTCAGGAGGGCGACATAGTCGGAAACCGTGCCCCTGCCGGCAGCAACAGCACCGTCAGCAAAGGCGGTGGGCAGCATGTTCATCTGGCCGGGGGTGGTCATCTTGCGGCGAGGATGCCTGCCTCCTCTATCTGATCACAGGCAGGGTGTTGAACTGGTGGAAGGGCGGCGGCGAGGAGAGAGTCCACTCGAGCGTCGTCGCGCCCGGGCCCCAGGGGTTGTCGGCGGCCTGCCGCTTGCGGGCGAAGGCTTCGTAAAGTCCATAGAGGAAGACCACGAGGCCAAGAAGCGACACATAGGCTCCTGCCGAGGAGATCCAGTTCCAGCCGGCAAAGGCATCGGGATAATCGACATAGCGGCGCGGCATGCCGGCCAGCCCCAAGAAATGCTGCGGGAAGAAGACGAGGTTCACGCCGATGAAGGTCAGCCAGAAGTGCAGCTTGCCGATGGCCTCGTTGTAATTGTAGCCGTACATCTTGGGGAACCAATAGTACCAGCCGCCGAAGATCGCGAAGACGGCGCCGAGCGAAAGAACATAATGGAAGTGCGCGACGACATAATAAGTGTCGTGCAGCACGCGATCGACGGCGGCATTGGCGAGCACGACGCCGGTGACGCCGCCGATGGTGAAAAGGAAGATGAAGCCGATGGCCCAGAGCATGGGTGTGCGGAACTCAATGGACCCGCCCCACATGGTGGCGATCCAGGAGAATACCTTGATGCCGGTGGGCACGGCGATGACCATGGTGGCCGCGACGAAATATGCCTGGGTATCAACATCGAGCCCGACGGTGAACATGTGATGAGCCCAGACGATGAAGCCGATGACGCCGATCGCCACCATGGCGTAGGCCATGCCGAGATAGCCGAAAACGGGCTTCTTGGAGAAGGTGGACACGATCTGGCTGACCATCCCGAAGCCCGGGAGGATGAGGATGTAGACCTCGGGGTGGCCGAAGAACCAGAAGAGATGCTGGAAAAGAATCGGATCGCCGCCTGCTTCCGCGATGAAGAAGCTCGTGCCGAAGTTTCGGTCGGTCAAGAGCATGGTAATCGCGCCGGCGAGAACCGGCAGGGCGAGGAGCAGGAGGAAAACCGTCACCAGGATCGACCATACGAAGAGGGGCATCTTGTGCATGGTCATGCCGGGGGCGCGCATGTTGAATATGGTGGTGATAAAGTTGATCGCGCCCAAGATCGACGACGCGCCGGCGATATGCAGCGAGAGAATGGCGAAATCCATGGCGGGGCCGCCCTGCCCCGACAGCGGCGGGTAGATGGTCCAGCCATTGCCCGGGCCCATGAAACCGTCCTGGCCCTCAACGAACATGGAGATGAGCAGAAGGGAAAAGGACGGAACGAGCAGCCAGAAGGAGATGTTGTTCATGCGCGGGAAAGCCATATCGGGCGCGCCGATCATGAGAGGCACGAACCAATTGCCGAAGCCGCCGATCATGGCCGGCATGACCATGAAGAAGATCATGATCAGCCCATGGGCGGTGACGAAAACATTGTACATGTGCTTGCCGGCATCGACGGAGGCGCCGGGGTCGAGGCCGTAGCTTATCTGAGCGAGGCCGTGGAAAATCTGGATGCCGGGTTCGTGGAGCTCCACGCGGATGGCGACGGAAAGAAGCGCGCCGATGACGCCCGCGACAATGGCAAACACAAGATACATCGTGCCGATGTCCTTGTGATTGGTTGAGTAGGCGTAGCGGCGCCATCCGGTTGGGTGGTGTTCGGCTTCGCCATGCGCGGCATCAATCTGTGCCATCTGAGACCTCTATCAATGTCGGGCGCGCAGAGAAAGGCCTTGATCTGCGCTGTGAGCAAGCTTGGCTGGAGCGACGGCCGCAGCTGCAAGCATCCTGTTCGCCTCCTCGACGCCCGCAGCCTTGGCCTTCTCGACCCAGGCGTTGAATTCGGCTTCCGGCACGGCGCGCACTGCAATGGGCATGAAGGCGTGGTCCTTGCCGCAAAGCTCGGAACATTGGCCATAATATGTGCCGGGGCTTTCCACTGCGAACCAATCCTCGTTGAGCCGGCCCGGCACGGCGTCGATCTTCTGGCCGAAGGAGGGAACCGTCCAGGCATGAATGACGTCGCTCGCGGTTACGACGATACGAACCGTCTTGCTGACCGGCACGATCACGGGATTGTCGACGGCAAGATGGCGCGGCTCGCCCCGGGCTTCGGCGTCCTGATCGCTCAGGATATTCGAATCGAAGGCAATGCCGCCATGGTCGGGATATTCGTAAGACCAATACCATTTGTTGCCGGTGACCTTCACGGTCATGTCGGCCTGAGGGAGCACCCTCTGGGAATAGAGGAGGCGGAAGGAGGGAATGGCGATGACGACGAGGATCAGCACCGGCACCACGGTCCAGAGAACCTCAAGAGTGGTGTTGTGCGTGGTCCGCGAAGGGGTGGGATTCGCGCGCGCATTGAAGCGCAGGATGATGACGAGAAGCAGTCCCAGCACCAGGCCGACGATGAGCGTGATGATGATGAGCAGGAAACTGTGGAAATCGGAAACGCTGCGCATCATCGGCGTGGCGGCAGGCTGCAGATTGATCTGCCATTCCTCAGGCTTGGTGACGGCCTGGGCCATGGCGACGCCGGCGAAGTTCGTGACTGCGACCAGGAGAGCGAAAATCTGAGCCGTCACTCGCATCATTGCCTATCGCCTTGCCTATTGCCTTCCAATCAAACGCTCGCCGGCCAGAAGCAGGGCCTTCTGGGTCGCCAATCGCCTGTCGGCGTTCAGCTTTGGCCGGCTCAAGCGCGAAGAGAACGGCCGCAAACGAGCTTCTCCAGAGAGACTCCCATGAACCAT
>DATBMX010000469.1:0-7884 GCA_036554625.1 Aestuariivirgaceae bacterium | reverse complement strand
TTGGTTGCAATTTCGTGTCCCAACAGGAGTTCAGCGTTTCGAGCAAGGGAGCCCAGATAGTCGGCGCAACTATAACTACGCCGCTCCTGACGCTCGTGCTATGCCGCGGATCAGGACGAAGCAATCGAGGAGATAGGCCATCAAGCGAGCTTGGCGAGGGACGGTGCGGCGCGCCTTGGTGCTCGTCATGATGGCCGACGCGGTCCTTTTGCCTGCCGCCATGGCGCAGACGCAGGCGCCGCAGGCGCCACCTCAATCTGCGCCCCAGCCTGCGCCTTATCAGGTGCCGCTGTTTCGCCACGTCGATCCTGGGCGTCCCTTGCCCGACCTCAAGGCAGTCGAGTCGATTAGAATTGCCGTGGATGAGGATTTCCCGCCCTTCAGCTACAAGGAGCGCTCGGCCGCCCTCAACGGCTTCAACGTCGCGATCGCCAATGCCATCTGCGAGGATTTGCGGCTCACCTGCGAGTTCTCAGCCCGCCCGTTCGCTGATTTGATGCCCGCTCTGGAAAGGGGTGAGGTCGATGCCGTCATCGCCGGCATAAATGTCACCGAGGAAGCCGTCGAAACGGCGGATTTCACCGGCGCCTACTATCGTTCGCTCGGCCGTTTCGCCGTGCGCAGGCAGAACCCCATCGTCAGGGCCGACATGCGCTCCCTCGCGGGCAAGCGCATTGGAGTGATGAAGGGCTCAAGCCACGAGGCCTGGGTCACCGAGTATTTTTCGCGCTCCAACATCCGTTCCTTTCCAACTCTGAAAGAGGGGCTTGAGGCCCTGCGCACCGGCGTTGTGGATAGTTTCTTCGGCGACGGCCTGCAGATCATGTTCTGGCTCGCTGGCAGCGCCTCTGAGGAATGCTGCCGCTTCGTCGCCGGGGGCTACAATGATCCCCATTATTTCAGCCGCGGCATGGCCATTGCGGTGAAGCGCGGCAACACCGAGCTGCGCGATGTCCTCGACTACGGCTTGGATCGCCAGCAATCTTCCGGCAACTACGCGAAGATATTCCGCCGCTATTTTCCTATGAGTCTTGTGGACTGACGGGATAGCTCTTGTACCTTGCGATCACGCCGCGCTCGATTGCTGCGATCGTCAGCTTGTCGAGAGACAGGGCATTGCGCAGCAGGGCGAGGAAGCGCAGTTCTTCCCGCCCAACCAGAAGATCGGCTGCCGCCACTTCGCAGGCGAGGGCATAGGCGGTGTCCTTTATCTCCTGCGGCAAGGCGTCCTTGACGAGGCCGAGCACCGCCTCGAGGCCGCCCTCCTCCTGCTGAAGGATCTCGCCGCATTCCTGGGCCACTTTTGTCAATTCTTCCGTGTGGAAGCTTCTGAACACCGGCAGATGCTTGACGATACGCCCGATGCGCTTGAGTTCCTTGTCTCCGATGAATCCATCGACCCCGCTCATGGTGACCATGACATAGATGAGCGCGCGGTGAGGGTTGATGATTTTGCTCATGGCTTCCCGAGGTTTTGCGAGCCTTACTAGACAGGCTTCGCTGCGCCTGCAAGCGCGAGAAATTCGCCAACCCTATCTATGGCGTCGACGAGGCCCGTACGCTCGATGCCGACGCCTGGCGGAAAGGCTGTGGTGAAGCGGCTCGCGAGTCTCGCGTCGAGCACCACGAAGACGCCTCGATCACTTGCGCGGCGGATAAGCCGCCCAAAGCCTTGCCTGAGCTTGAGCCGCACGATCATGTCTTGATAGGCATTGTTGCCGAACGCCTGCCGACGGGCGCGTTCGAGTATCGTCGGCTGGCCCCACGGCACGCGGTCGAGGACGATAAGGCGCAGCGAATCGCCCGGCACGTCCACCCCATCGCGCACCGCATCGGTGCCGAGGAGGCAGGCGTCGCGCTCGGCGCGGAACATGTCGACGAGCGTGCCCGTGTCGATGGGATCGACATGCTGGGCAAGCAGCGTGAGGCCCTTCTGCGCCAGCGGCTGCATCAGCCGCCGGTGCACGGCCCTCAGCCGCGATATGGCGGTGAACAGGCCAAGCGCGCCGCCACGCGCCGCGAGAAAGAGTTCGCGATAGGCGGCGCCGAGCTGGTCCATGTCCTCCCGGTTCACGTCATTGACGATGAGGATGCGCGCATTTGCAGGATAATCGTAAGGGCTCTCATGCGATGCGCGCGCAACCGCATAAGGAAGATGGGCAACGCCCGTTCGCATCTCCGCGTTGCGCCAGTCATCGGGCGCATCTGGCGGCCGGTCCTTGAGGGTCGCCGACGTGATGAGAACGCCGTCGGCCCGCGTCAGCACCGCCTCGGCAAGCGGCCGCGTCGGATCGACCCAATGGCAGTGTAGCCCGATGTCGCTCTCACGGCCGCCTTGCGCCTCCACCGAGAACCAGTCGACGAATCGCGTGTCTTCTCCCTCGAGCAGTCGGTCGAGCATCTGCATCCATCCGCCGATGGTAAGCTCTCCCCTGCGCCGCAGCGACCGCGCCAGTGCCTCGATCCGCGCCCGCTCCGAGCTGTCGAGAGTCGCTGCCTCCTGATCGAGTTTCTTCGTGAGCGAGCGCGCAAGCCTGATCATTGGCCGTTTGAGATCCTCGAGCTGGGCGGCGAACATCTGCGCTTCCCCCGCAAGTCCCTCGATGAGCGGCCGGCAATCTGTTTCGAGCGTGTGCCCATGGGTCGCCTCGGCTCGCGCCAGAACCTGTTCGCGCGTAAGGGCAAGAAAATTTTCACCCGGCCCTTCCGGCGCTCCTGCCTGCACGCGTCTTTGCCAGCCGGGACCGGGAAGCATCCGGGCGCCTTCACTGACCTGTTGCAGGAGTCTTTCAGCCTCTTCATCATCGTTGATGAGGTCGCCGAGACGTTCCGTCAGGCTACGGCCGCGCCGCCCACGCACCTCCGAGCCTCTGATCCATCGTCTGAGCTCCGCTGCTTCGTGACCGGTGAGATGGCCGGAAAAGGCACTGTCCGCCGCATCGAACAGATGATGTCCCTCATCGAAGATGATGCGGCTGGCGCTGCCGAAAATCTCCTGAACGGTCTCCTGCGAATCATCGCCGAGCGCATGGTTCACCGCTGCCTGGTGGAGCACGAGCGCATGATTGGCGACGACGATCTCTGCCTTCCGGCTTGCCCTCACGGCTTTTTCGATGAAACAGCGCCTGTAATGCGCGCACGATGAATAGATGCACTCTCCGCGCCGGTCGGTCAGACCGAGCGACAGCGCGCTGAAGCTCCCGCTGTGTTCGAGCGCCGGATCCGCTGTCAGGCTCATGAGCCAGGTTTGGAAATCGCCCCCTGCCATGTCGCCGTCGCGGCTGTGGCGCGCCCAGCGGACGATGAGACCCGCCGTGAGGGCGCCGCGCGGGCCTTGCGCCATGAGCTGGCCCACCGTTTCCTGCAAATTGAGAAGGCAAAGGTAGTTTTCGCGTCCCTTGCGGATAGCGACTTTCTCTCGCCTTTCAATCGGATCGGGAAAAACCCGTGCCGCCTCCTGTTCGAGCTGGCGCTGCAGGTTCTTGGTGAAGGTGGAAATCCACACGCTGGCGTCGTTCTGCTTGGCCCAAACATGCGCAGGCGCGAGATAGGCCAGCGTTTTGCCGAGGCCCGTACCCGCCTCCGCCAGGACGATGTGATTTTCGAGCTTGGACTGTCGCGGCGCGAAGGCGGCGGTGGCGGCGCTGCAATAAGCCTTCTGCTGCGGACGGGGCTCGGCCTCTGTTCCGAGCAACACGCTCAAAGCGGCAAGCGCACCCTCGGCGGTGATGCCATGCTGGGAGGGTTTGGCCGCAGGTCCCTGATCCTCCCATTCAGGCAGCCGGTCCCAGATGTTGAGACTGGGCAGCAAATGCGCGGGCTTGCCGTCATCCGGGACTCGCAAGCCTGCAATGATCGCGTCCGCCCAGGGCCACTGCGCGCTCCGGAGAAAATGTGCAAGGCTCAGGGTTTCGCGAGGGTGCGGATAATTGGGGCTGCTGACCTCCCCAATCAGGCATTCGGCCGACGCCCTGAGCGCCGTCAACTCGTCCTCGATGCCAAGCCCGAGCGCCCGCGCGATGCCGCGCGCCGTTGGGACCGCAAACTGTGCCGGGCGCACGAAGAGGAACAACTCGGCGACGTCAAAATGACGCATCGCATGAGCGCCGCGTCTGAGCTCGCGCGCTTCGGGCGCAATTAACCCGAGCCTGTCGATCAGATAGGGAGCGTGGGACACGAGATGGGGCGTCCGCGCCAGGCGCTGAAGCCCCTCATCGGCTTCGAGCACAAGCTCTGCGCCCGCCGCCGTGCGAATGCATAGGCCGCCGCCCCTTAGCACTGCCGCATCGCGCGCCATTCCCGCTTCGCTCAAGATCGCTTCTCCGGCTTTGAAAATCATGGGGTCTTGCGTGAAAGCCTAGCCGATTGACGCTGTGGTGCGAGCCCTATACCAGTGGCCGGCAGCGATTGGCATCGATCTTTGATCTCCGAATGATGATTCGTTTGTCTGATTTCCGCTCTGCGGCGCTTGAGAGCAAGGCCTGGCCGTTTGAGGAGGCGCGCAAGATTGTCGCCCGCATGGCCAAGCGCCGCGAGCCTCCTGCAGAAGTGCTTTTCGAGACGGGCTATGGCCCGTCCGGCCTTCCCCATATCGGAACGTTTGGCGAGGTGGCGCGCACCACCATGGTGAGGCACGCCTTCGCCGCCATGTCCGACATCAAGACGCGCCTGATCTGCTTTTCCGACGATATGGATGGCTTGCGCAAGATCCCCGACAATGTGCCAAACCGCGATCTAATGCGCCGCTATCTCGGCAAGCCCTTGACAAGCGTACCTGACCCTTTCGGCAAGCATGAAAGTTTCGGTGCTCACAACAATGCCATGCTGCGCCGCTTTCTCGATCAGTTCGAGTTCGACTATGAATTTGTGAGCTCGACCGATAGCTACGCCTCCGGCCGATTTGATCGGGCGCTGCTGCGCGTGCTTGAACGCTACGACGAGATAATGGCGATCATGCTGCCCTCGCTCCGCGAGGAGCGCTCGCAAACCTATTCCCCCTTCCTGCCGATCCACCCCGAGAGCGGCGTCGTCATGCAGGTGCCGATCGAGAAACGCAATGTCGAAAGCGGCACCATCCTTTGGCGCGACGAGATTGGCAAGCTCTATGAAACGCAGGTGACGGGTGGCCGCGCCAAGCTGCAATGGAAGCCTGATTGGGGGATGCGCTGGTATGCGCTGGCCGTTGATTATGAGATGTCTGGCAAGGATCTCATCGATTCCGTCAGGCTCTCCGGCCAGATCTGCCGCGCCCTTGGCGGCGAGCCGCCCGAAGGTTTCAATTACGAGCTGTTTCTCGATGAGAAAGGCCAGAAGATCTCGAAGTCAAAGGGCAATGGTTTGACCATCGACGAATGGCTTCGCTATGCGAGCCCTGAAAGCCTTCAGCTCTTCATGTATCACAAGCCGCGTGAAGCCAAGCGTCTGTATTTTGACGTCATACCGCGCCACGTCGATGAGTATTATCAGCAACTTTCCGCCTACGAGCGTCAGGACGAGAAGCAGAAGCTTGGCAATCCGGTTTGGCATATTCACGCCGCCAACCCGCCGCGCATTGACATGCCTCTGAGCTTTTCTTTGCTGCTCAAGCTCGTCAGCGCCTGCAATGCGTCGGACCGCAACGTCCTCTGGGGCTTCATAGCGAAGCATGTTCCAGGTGTTTCGCCCGCCACTCATCCCGATCTCGATCGGCTGGCCGGCTACGCCATCAACTATTTCAACGATTTTGTGAAGCCGCAGAAGCAGTACCGCCAGGCCGATGCGCTGGAGCGCGAGGCCCTGGAGGAACTCTCTGAATCACTTGCCGCCCTGCCGCGTCCGGCAACGGCCGAGCAGATTCAGGCTCTCCTATATGATGTGGCGAGAAAACGTTCCCGCTACCAGGATCTGGAAGCGAAGGGCGCCACGCCCGAGCGGCCAGGCGTGTCGCTTGCCTGGTTTAACGCTCTTTACCAAATTCTGCTGGGCGAGGAGCGCGGTCCCCGCTTCGGTTCCTTCGTCGCGCTGTTCGGCGTGGATGAAACCCGCCTGCTCATAAAAGACGCTCTCGCCGGTAAATTCCTCGACTAGTCCGCTGCAACCTTTGAACCGACTGCGGAGTTTGTCGGCGATACTGGGAGCGAACTCATGTGGCAGTCCCCAAATGTCGGGCGTGTTCCCGACGTGAAATTTCTCCGCGCCGCCGGCTTTGCCTTGGTCGCTCTGGCGCTTGTCGCCGGCGCCGTCAGCCTCATAGGCGGTTCGCTGGCTCACCAAGAGCCGGAGGTTGTCGTAGCGGAAGCCGTTGCCCTTGAGAAAGGCGCAGCCGCCATGTTCAAGGCTATCGACGACAATATCGCACGACGCCACGAGTTGAGCCTCGAGTAATCCCCCCAAAAGGAGATACCGATGAAGATCAAGAAACTGCTTTTGGCGACAGTGGCCGCCTCGGGCGTAACGGTCCTGGCGGCGGCCAGCGAGCCGGCCTTCTTCCCGACTGTGACAAAGGCCGAAGCCGCCGTGAATGTCTCCGTCGAGATCGGCTTCAACGCTTTCTATGACCGTCTCGGAGACCATGGTGATTGGGTAACATTCCACGATCGTTATGTGTGGGTGCCCCGCGTCGAGGCAAGCTGGCGTCCCTATTTTCACGGCCATTGGGTCTATACGAGAACTTATGGCTGGTACTGGGTCTCGGATGAGCCCTTTGCCTGGGCAGTTTATCATTACGGCCGCTGGGCGTTCGATCCCGAGATCGGCTGGTATTGGGTACCCGGACGCCGCTGGGCCCCTGCCTGGGTGGTTTGGAGCCATACCGACGACGAGATCGCCTGGGCTCCGCTGCCTCCCGACTTTGACAATGACGAAGTGAACATCTCAATCTCAGTGAGCAGCGTGCCAGTCCACTATTGGCACGTCGTACCCGTCGCTTTCTTCGTCTCAGTCGATCTCGACGATCACATCATCCGCGATCGCGATCACATCCATCGCGTCATCACGCGTGGCGAGCCGAAGACGGTTGTCGTTCAGAACAACATCGTCGTTAACAACTTCATCGACGTCGACATCATCGAGCAGAAATCGAAGGAGAAGTTGGTCGTCTATGAGGAGAAGCCGGCTGAGAGTCCGGAAGCCGCGGGCCGAGCCGACGGCAATACCGTTGCCATCTTCAATCCTGAGGTGAAGGAAGAGCCTCAAGCCAAGCCTGCCAATGTCAAGAAGGTGGAAGAGGTGGCTCAGGAGAAGAAGGCCTCTGGCGCTCTGCCTGAAGTCCCCGCCGCCGACACTGCAGCTCCGGCGCAAGATCAAAAGCCCTCCGCGACGGAAGCAGGCACCGCACCGGCGGATGACGCTGCCAAGACTGAGGATCAGGCGACAGGTGCTGAGCAACCGGCGGCCGGCGAGACGGCCGAGCAGCCGGAAACGAAGACGCAGGAAGGCGAAGCCCAGCAGGCCGACCAGCCTGCCGCGAAGCAGCCGGCTGGCGAGCAGCAGGCCAAGCAACCTGCCGCACAGGAGCCAGCGCCCGACCAGCAGGCAGTCGAACAGCCGCCCGAGCAGCCTGCCGCCGAACAGCCGGCTGAGAAGGCGCTTGAGGCCGCTCCACAGGAGGAACCTCCCGCTGACCAGCAGCCGCAAGCTGCGCAGCCTGAGCAAAAGCCGGAAGAGAAGAAATGTGATCCTGCCGTTGAGAGCTGCGAAGTTCCGCAATAGTGCGGGTGAAATCAGGCAAATGAGGCCGCCGTCTTGGCGGCCTCTCTATTTCCGCCTGTGCCGTGCAAAGGCGACGGCGATCTCAGCGGCGGTTCTCGCATTGTTGCAGATCAGGTCAACATTTGCCCGAAGGCTTGCCCCGCCCGTCATCTCCACCAGACGCGACAGCAGAAAAGGTGTGACCGCCTTTTGCGC
>DATBMX010000455.1:0-2238 GCA_036554625.1 Aestuariivirgaceae bacterium | reverse complement strand
GACACGACAGCCGGCGAGGGCATGAAGGCATCAGACGCAACCGGACAAACCGAGAAACTGGGCACTCTTGGCCCCAAGGCCAAGGAAGAATGGTGGTATCCGCTTTATATGAAGGAGAAGTGCCCCGGCCTGCCCAATTGGGAAGCACTAAAGGATCCGAAGTGCGCCGAGGCTTTCTCTACGCCGGAAACGGCGCCGAAAGGTCGCTATCTCGGCGGTCCGGTGACATGGGAGGGCTTCGATGACGAGCGCGTCGAGTCGCTCGGGCTCCCCTTCGTCGTCATTCACGCCGGCACCGATGGCGCCATGTTCGCCGAGCTTGACTCGGCCTATCAGCGCAAGGCCCCGATTATGCTTTGGGTCTATTCACCTCATTGGGCTCCCGCAAAATACGAGGGCGAGTGGATCGAATTCCCGGCTCATACGCCCGAATGCTACACCGACCCGAAAGTCGGTGTGAATCCGGACAAAGCCTATGACTGCGCTAAGCCCAGCGGCGAGATATGGAAATATGCCTGGAGCGGCATGAAAGACAAATGGCCCGTCGCCTATAAGGTGGCAAAGAATTACCAGATCGACGCAAGCGAGCTTAATGGGCTAACCGGACAGGTCGATCTCGATGGCAAGTCGATCGATGAGGTCGCTGCCGCCTGGGTGGATGCCAACGAGTCCAAATGGCGCGCATGGGCTGAATAATTAGTCGCGCGCTTCGAATGGCAGCCATGTCGACAAAAGACATGGCTGCCATTATTTTTCCCGAGCCGATCAGGACGGGTCATGAAAGCTGACAATGTGATGGACAGAACATCCGCGAGCGCCTCGTCCGCAGATGCGCGTCCCGTGGCTCTCGCCTGCAGAAACATATGGAAGATCTTCGGACCCAATGCGGCAGAGTTCATCAGGGGCCGAAACGGCAGCGTGACTGCGGCCGAACTCTCCGCCGCCAATCTCATCGGAGCTGTCCGAGACGCAACGCTGGCAGTCAGACGCGGCGAAATCTTTATCGTCATGGGCTTGTCCGGTTCGGGCAAATCGACTCTTCTGCGCTGTCTCTCGCGTCTCGTCGAGCCGACGGCCGGCAGCGTTGAACTGGAAGGACGGGACCTGCTCCAGCTGTCAGAAGCAGACCTGATCGAGATACGCCGCCATAAAATGGGCATGGTGTTCCAGCATTTCGCGCTGTTGCCCCATCTCACGGTTCTTGAGAACGTTGCCTTTCCCCTCGCCGTCCAGGGGGTGCAGCGCAAGTTGCGCGAGGAACGCGCCCGCGAGGTCATAGAACTTGTCGGCCTGAAAGGTCGGGAGAGCCACTATCCACGAGAGCTTTCGGGTGGCCAGCAGCAGCGCGTCGGCATAGCGCGCAGTCTCGCTGTCAAGCCAGACATCTGGTTCCTCGATGAGCCTTTCTCTGCCCTTGATCCACTTATCAGGCGCGAAATGCAGGAAGAGCTGATGCGCTTGCAAGCGGTGCTGCGCAAGACCATCATTTTCATCACCCATGATTTTGATGAGGCGATAAGGCTTGCGGATCGCATCGCGATCATGAAAGACGGTGAAATCATTCAGAGCGGCACGCCGGAAGAACTGGTGCTGCATCCCGCTACCGACTATGTCGCCGAATTTACACGCGATGTTCAGCGCGCCAAGGTGATGTCGGCCCGCAGTCTCATGCAGCCGCTTTCGACGGGAATGCCGGAGAGAAAGTCTGTTGCCGCCAATGCCAAAGTAGCGAGCTTTGCAGCCGATATCGTGGCGGCAAGACAGCCGTTCACCGTGGTGGACGACGCGGGAAGGCCTGTCGGCGAGATCACCCCCCAGGCGGTGATCAGCTTGCTGGCCGGCCGCGATGCTGCCGAGGCGCTTAGGTGAGCGATGCTGTCGCCACGCTGGCGCCGACGCGGCTGCGTCTGAATCAGGCACATTTGATATGGCTTGTGGCAATTGCCGCCAGCCTGCTTCTCTATCTCGAGCGCGACCTTGTGCCGTGGGCCAGTTCTTATCCCGATGGCGCCATCATTCCCATCGCCGATTGGATTGCGGCGTTCATGACGTGGTTGAAGCGCAACTTCACGTGGCTGACGCGAGGTGTGGCCGACCTTCTCAATGTGCCCCTGAAGGCGTCCGTCGCCCTGCTTGCCAAGCCGTTCAAAATCGGCAACGGCGCGGAAGCCTGGTATCTTCCGAGACTCTCTTGGGCAGGCGTGGTGATCGCGGGGTTTCTGGCGGGCCATGCGCTTG
>DATBMX010000278.1:0-4451 GCA_036554625.1 Aestuariivirgaceae bacterium | reverse complement strand
GAACTGACCCAATAGATGCCGAGCCCCCCGTAGTCTGTCGTGCGTCGCATCCCAATTGCGCATTACGACGACCTTCATGTCTGGCCTGAGCTTCGCCAGCGTGCCCTGTTCATTGATCCATTTCACCAGTCCTTCCGGATTGGAAAACCGATCGCCGCGAAAGCTCAGAACGGCGCCTTTCGGTCCCGCGTCGATCGTCGAAACATTGGCTGCGCGACACATGAGCTTGATGGACATGATCTCCATCAAGTGCTGCACCTCTGCCGGAAGACGACCAAATCGGTCGTGCAGCTCTGCCGCGAAGGCATCGATATCCTCCTGCGAGTTGAGATCCGCGAGGCGGCGGTATAGCCCCAGCCGGACTTGAAGATCGGGAACAAAACTTTCGGGAAGCAGGACCGATGTTCCGATATTTATCTGCGGAGACCAGGTCTCCTCCACCTCGACTTGTTCGCTCGTTCTGAGCTTCACCACCGCCTCTTCGAGCATCTGCTGGTACAGTTCGAACCCTACCTCCCGAATGTGGCCCGACTGTTCCTCTCCCAGGAGATTTCCTGCGCCCCTGATGTCGAGATCATGGCTTGCGAGGCTAAAGCCTGCGCCGAGTGAGTCGAGCGACTGCAAAACCTTGAACCGCTTTTCTGCCGTGGGGGTCAGCGTTCTGTTGGCTGGGACGGTGAACAAGGCATAGGCTCTCTGCTTGGAGCGCCCTACCCTACCCCGGAGCTGGTATAGCTGGGCCAGCCCAAACATATCGGCGCGATGAACGACGAGAGTGTTGGCGGTCGCGATGTCGAGTCCCGATTCGATGATTGTCGTTGACAGAAGAATATCGAATCTTCGGTCATAAAAGCCGGTCATGATGTCTTCGAGCTCAGTAGGCGCGAGTTTGCCATGTGCGATGGCCACCTTCGCCTCCGGCACGAGCCGTTTGAGGAGTTCCGCGACTTCGCCGATGTCGGAAATGCGCGGCACAACATAGAAGCTTTGTCCGCCGCGATAGAGCTCCCTAAGCAGCATCTCGCGTATGATCACCGGATCGAACGGCGAGACATAAGTGCGAACCGCCAGCCGATCCACGGGCGGAGTGGTGATTAGCGAAAGCTCGCGCACGCCTGACAAGGCGAGCTGTAGAGTTCGGGGAATGGGAGTCGCGGTGAGTGTCAACACATGGACATTTGCCTTCAGCTCCTTCAATCTTTCTTTGTGCTTCACACCGAAATGCTGCTCCTCGTCGACGATCAGCAACGACAGGTCGCGGAACTTGACATCCTTTGCGAGCAGAGCATGCGTACCGATGATGATATCGACGTCGCCGCTGGCCAGGCCCTCCTTCACGGCACCGAGCTGCTTTCGCGGGACGAGGCGAGAGGCTTGCTCGATACGTATGGGATAGCCTTGAAAACGCTGGGTGAAGGTTGCGAAATGCTGGCGTGCAAGCAGAGTCGTCGGCACGATCACGGCGACCTGCTTGCCGTTCATCGTGGCTAGAAAAGCCGAGCGCAGCGCCACTTCAGTCTTACCGAACCCGACATCGCCGCAGATCAGCCTATCCATGGGCTTGGCCTTGCCGAGATCGTCGACCACCGCATCGATGGCGGCCGATTGATCCTCGGTCTCATCATACGGGAAGCGGGCGCTAAATTCGTCATAGAGGCCATCAGGCGCTGTGATCACGTCTGCGGTTTTCAATTCGCGTGCGGCAGCCGTCCTGATCAGTTCATCGGCTATTTCGCGGATACGTTCCTTGAGTTTTGCCTTGCGTGCCTGCCACGCCACGCCTCCAAGCTTGTCGAGTTCGACGCCCGTTTGGTCCGACCCATAACGTGACAGAAGCTCGATGTTTTCCACGGGCAGAAACAGCCGGTCGCCGCCTGCATATTGCAGGAACAGGCAGTCGTGCGGCGCGCCCTGCACTTCGATGGTCCGCAATCCTTCGAACCGGCCAATCCCGTGCTCGATATGCACCACGAGATCGCCGGGCGAAATGCTGGAAAGCTCGGAAATGAAATCGCTCGCCTGCTTCGATTTTCTGGCTCGCCTGACCAGCCGCAGGCCCAAAATGTCCTGCTCGGCAACTACGGCTAGATCGGCTGTTTCGAACCCGTTCTCCAGCGGCAGAATGATGCTGCTGACGACGTCCTTCGACTGATGCAATATGCCGTCCCATGTCGGGCCCGGTGCGATAGGTCTGACGCCATGATCGCCGAGTATCGTCTCCAGCCTTTCGGCGGCCCCCGGTGTCCAGGATGCGATGATCACCCGCTTTCCGCCGCTGCGCAGCGCGTCAACATGAGCGCGCACGGCCTCATAGACGTTCAACCCCGGGCTCGCCCGTTCCGGAGCAAAATTCCGCCCTGCCTTGGCTGTTATCGGGATGACGTTTTTGCCTTCGCTGTTTGGGATTTCGAATGGCGTCAGGGTGAAAACAGTGTGGCCGCCAAGCCGCTGCGACAGTTCTTCGTTTCCAAGATAGAGCATCTGCGGGGGTAACGGCTTGTATGGCAAGCTTCCATAACTTCCCTTTTCCAGCGCTTCCTGTCGTGCCTCATAGTATTCGTTGATCTGTTCGAACCGGGCTAAAACGGCTTCTTCAGCCGCATGGTCCAAGCTCACGGCACAATGACCCACATAGTCGAAGATGGTCTCCAGCTCGTCGTAAAACAGCGGCATCCAATGCTCCATGCCTTGGTAACGCCGTGACGACGTAACGGCCTCATAGAGCGGGTCATCCAGATCGACCCCGCCGAACTGCGCCGCATAGCGGATTCGGAACCGGGCGATGTTTTGCTTGTTGAGCAAGACTTCGCTAGCGGGTTTGAGGATAAGGGAGTTGAGTTGGCCCGTCGTGCGCTGCGATTGAGGGTCGAAGCTGCGAATCGTCTCGAGCATATCGCCAAAGAAATCGAGTCTCAGTGGCTCGGAAACGCCCGGCGGGAAGAGATCGATAATCCCGCCGCGAAGGGCGAAGTCGCCCGGATCCACCACCGTACCAGTCCGTGAAAAGCCATTGGCGGAAAGAAACTGCGTGATGCGGTCGGTGGCGATCACATTGCCTGGCGCCAATTTCAACTGCGCCTCTGCCATGGCTCTCTGAGGCGGAACCCGCTGGAGAATGCCATTCACCGTGGTGAGCACGATGGTGGGCTCTTGCGGTCTGGCCGCAAGAGCGAGTTCGGTCAAGGTGGCAAGGCGCTCCGCAACCACTTCGGCGACTGGACCGACCCGGTCATAGGGCAGGCAATCCCAAGCGGGAACGGGCAGCAATTTTATATCCGGAGCGAAGAAGCCAACCGTCTCCTTGAGGGTGGAGAGCTGCTGGTCGTCACGAGCCACATGCAGAATGAGCTTCGGAAGAGCTTGGCGGGCAAGGTCAGCCAGGACCAGCGCGCCATATCCCTCGGGAACCGGGCTCAGGACGATGCGTCCCGCCTTGGAAAAGAGAGGCCTCCACTCCATGTCAGAGCAATCTCACCCTGTAAGCCAGAAAACGCTCTGTTGTGGCGTTTCGATGATCATCGCCGACCGGCTCCTCGCCCAGGAGCCACGCCATGAGCAGCGGATCGGGCAATGCAATCAAGGCTTCAAGTTCGTTGAGCTCCGATAGTCGCATGGAGTCGATGGTGTCTCGCACAAACCCACCCAGAACGAGATCCATTTCCTTCGTCCCGCGATGAGTAGCGCGCCACAAAATGACTTTTCTGCGGGTCTCAACTTCCCCTAAGAGATGCTCTGTGGTCATGTCGGCTTCTTAGACGCACAATAGCCCCTTGTGCAACAAGGCCTGCACCCGCAGCCTTCTTGTTGAACTTGGAAATCCATGCGGCCAAGCATCCTCAATCCGCTTTTTTCGTCCATCTCGGTTCTCAAAGGCGTGGGACCCGGGCTTGAGAAGACCCTGGGTCGTTTTCTCGCTCCGGCTGCCGAGGAAAAGGCGCCTGAAGCGCGCGTGGTCGATCTCCTGTTTCACCTGCCTTCAGGTTTTCTCGATCGCAGGAATCGTTATTCAATTCACGATCTTCCGGACAAGGGCATCGTCACAATCGAGGTCACAATCGCGCGGCACCGCCCGCCCCCGCCCAACAATAGGCGCATTCCTTATCGGGTCGATTGCTATGACGCGACCGGCAAGATTTCGCTGGTGTACTTTCACAATTTCGCCTTCCACCTGAAACGCCTGCTTCCGGAAGGGGAGAGCAGGTTCATTTCTGGACAGGTCGATTGGTATCAGGGCGAACCCCAGATCGTGCACCCCGACCATGTTCTCAGCCAAGACGAATTTTCGCGGATGCCGCTCCTGGAGCCCGTTTATCCGCTCACTCAAGGTGTATCGCTTAGGGTTCTAGGGAAGATCATTCGCGCGGCGCAGACGCGCCTCCCTGACTTGCCGGAGTGGCTCAGTCGAGAAAAACTGGAACAAAATGCCTGGCCAAGCTTTTCCGGCGCGCTTC
>DATBMX010000270.1:0-3568 GCA_036554625.1 Aestuariivirgaceae bacterium | reverse complement strand
TTCGCGCTGATACAAGCCGTAGACGAACAGGCCCGATGGGACGTGCATCACGGATGCGCCGATCTGGAAGATCTGGGCATCCTTCCTGTAATTCTGGTGGGATGAGCCACCGCCGCCCGCGGCAACCGCATTGGTGCAGCCCGCCGGCGTCGCAACACAGCCCTCGTCGGTCAACTGGGTGTAGCCGACAGCGGCCGAGAATTTGACGCTGTTCCAGTCAGCCGCGTACTTGACCGCGACATCCCAGACGTCGTCCTCATAGTAGCCGGTCGAAACGCTGAAGCCGGCCCAGGTCGGCGTGTCATAGCGGAAGCCGTTGTATGGATAGCCAGCGCAGTCCGCGCCCACGCCGCCGCCGCCGCTCAGACATGTCACGACATTTAGCCACGTGAAATCGACCTCGAGGTCATTGGAGTTTCTAGCACTCTTCGGGCGGACAAACATGCCGGCGCCGTCGAACAACACGGCGTTGGCTTCGATGACCGTGCCTGACAGGTCAGGCAGCAGGGCCACGTTATCCGTCGCCTGGCTCAACTGACCCCAGTTGACCGTGCCGTAGCTATCGCTCTTGATCCACATGTAGGACAAGAGCGTGCTGATGGACGCCGGGCTGAAGTTCCAGGCATTGTCGTCGAACTGGTTCGCGGCGAAGCCGGCCGAGGCGGTGTTGCCCGGTGCTTCGACCGCGATCGTGTAACCAGCCGACCAGCCGGGGCTGATCTGCGCGCTGCCCGAGATCTGGAAGTGGCTCGACAGAGTGGTGTCTTTGTCACCCACGTAGAAGTTCGTCTCGTGGCCGTCGTCCCACCAAGATCCAAGCTTGACCACCCAACCAGACAAGGTCACGGAGACCTTCTTGTTGCCCTTGCGGACGGTCGTCGCTTCGAGCTCAGCCACCCTCTCTTCAAGATCCGCGCAGCAGTCACCACCAAGATCCGCTGCCTTGGCAGGGCTGGCGCTCATGGCGAAACCGCCAAGCGTCATACCAAGCGCGGCTGCGATGGCGATGCGGCTGGATGTTTTTGTGAGTCCCCCAAACATGTCCATCTCCACCTTCCCTGATAAAAATTGCCTAATCCAAACTCTCGGTCCGGATTAGCCTCCCGGCGTCACCCAGTAGAGCCCCATCACGAGCGTCGTGACAGAACCCCCCCGATAAGAGAGTTCTACTCTGCTTATAAGGATTCCTTTCGGAAGGTAAATTGCTATCCGAGGAGGCGCGGACGTTTTCGGAAGTCTTGTGACATTTCCGCCACGAGAATTTGCGTCTCCGACGGCACTCCGCGCCGCTCTCCTCCGTTTCCAAAACAGGTCCAAGATCAAGGTCTTGGACGAACGGCGGCGAGCGATCGTAACAAGCCGTCATGTCGCCCGCAACGCACGTGAATCGACGTTGCGGCGCGAGCCGCACGGAGGCGCTGCCCAATATCGAAGCACTCAAAGCGCGTTTCCGAGGCAGTCAAATTCGACGCAAAAATTGTCCAGTTTCGCGCCCCCATGCGAGCGTGATTCTGCCTCCACGATCCTCGGTTCGCCGCAAGACAAAGCCTGCCAACGAACGGCAACGCGCCGGTCAAAATTCGTGGTCACGTTGCCAACCCGGGCGCAGGACGATCGCGCTTGGGGCGCTGTCCTTCTGCGTCCTGAACCTCCATCGGGAGCATAGGCGACGCAACCGCATTGCCCATCTTGGACCTTGCCCAACCCTTAACCAAAAAGTAGATTATTGGAGTCATATTTGGGGCGAGCGAAGAATGGAAGTCCGGCGAATCGGTACGTTGGCGGCGATCCTGCTTTGTCTCGGTCTCACCACTACGACCCGTGCGGAAAAACATGCCGTTCCTGTCAAGAGCAGCATTCCGGCGGCTGCCGGCGAAGTTCCGGAGCCCGTCAGCATTTCCGCCGTTGACGGCATCCTCACCGTCACCCTGACGGCCAAGCCTGCAAAGGTCGACATCGCCGGCCGAAGCTTCGTCTCCAATGTCTATAACGGCATGTATATCCCACCCGTGCTGCGCCTGAAGCGGGGGGACGAGCTTCAGCTCAAGCTCATTAACGAGACCGGACGCTCCGAGATCGAAATCAAGAAGCCGCAAATGACCAATCTGCACTATCACGGCATGGCCATCCCGCCGGTGCAGCCCGCCGATGACGTCTACATGCTGGTGCCCCCGCTGGGTATGAAGCTCGGCAAGCACGACGCTCACGCCATGAAGGGAATGGACATCAAAAGCACGAACAGTTTCGATTATCGTTGGCGCGTACCCGACGACCATCCCTACGGCGTCTATTGGTATCATCCCCACGCGCACGGAAAGACGGAAGATCAGGTTCTTTCCGGAATGTCGGGGCTCATGATCATCGAAGGCTTCGTCGAGAACCACTATCCCAAACTCGCCTCGGCAAAGCGCCGCACATTGGCCCTCAAGGACCTGGAAATTCCAGGGACTGACGACGACACGCCGAAAACCAAGACGGTGAACGGCGTCCTTGGCGGAACGTTCAGCGCCGTTCCGGGCAGTCTTGAAATCTGGGAGATCGGCAATATCGGCGCCGATTCCTATTTCGACCTGGCGCTCGACGGCCACAAGCTCTTTGTGCTGGCAAGGGATGGAAACGCGCTCGCCATGCCGGAGGAGACCGACCACATCTTCCTTCCCCCTCCTCACGCGCCGAGATCGCCGTCGAGATTGGTGGGGCTGGCAACTATGCGCTGCGCACGCGTTTGGTCGAGACCGGAAAGGCCGGCGACCCCAACCCGGATGTCGTGCTTGCTACGCTCAAGGCCGAGGGTGCGCCCGTCGACAACGCCGGCCTGCGAGATCAGCTCAAGAACCCCGTGGCGATCGAGAAGGCCGGACCGACGGCCGCGAACATCGCCGCACTCCCCGTCACGCGGAAGAGGCGCATCGTCTACACGGAAAACGCCGCCGGCACCGAGTTCTATCTCGACGGCAAGCAATTCGCCATGGACCGCATCGATGTTGAGGTCAAGTTGGGCGATGTCGAGGAATGGACCCTCGTCAACGACACTGACGAGCGCCATACATTCCACATTCATCAGACGGAGTTCCTGGTGCTGTCGTCCGGCGGCAGCGAACTCGAGACCATCGGCGTGCGCGACAATATCGACCTTCCCTACCGCGACCCCAAGACCAAGAAGCCTAGCGAGGTCACGGTCAAAATCCCCTTCACCAATCCGGCGATCGTGGGAAAATTCCCGTACCATTGCCATATCCTCGAACACGAGGACGGAGGCATGATGGGCAATCTGCGCGTGAGCGCGCCCTGATGGGAAGGTCAGCGGCGAGCGCCGTTGCCGCTGCCCTCGCGGGGCTGGCGATACATGAGCCATTGAAGTGGCGCGAAGTCGCTTTGGACGAGATGGAAGCCGGTCGCGGTCAGGCGACCCACTTCCTCGCCGTAATCGGCCAAGCATCGCTTGAACCATGATTGCTGCACCTCGGCGATCTCCTGCGGATTGCCGCAACGGCGGAGCCGACGCATGTGCTCGAGGTTGCAGGACGTGCGCCGCGCGAAGAAGCGCAACGATTCGATCTGATATTCG
>DATBMX010000024.1:0-1623 GCA_036554625.1 Aestuariivirgaceae bacterium | reverse complement strand
GTTACTACGTGGTAGATTTTTGAGGAGGAATCAAAATGAAACCCGTTATCAGCCTTGTATCGCGCATGGCCGTCATGTCGGCGTTCGTTCTTGAGGCGATCACAGTACATGTCAAACCAGGGCCCCAATCAGGGTCACAATCGTGGCAGCCCCCAGCCGACGCGCAGCGATGCCCCTCAAAATGGGGACCTGAGGATCAGCGCGGCTCCGCCAACCACATGAAACCGGAGACAGTGCTGCGAGCGACGAAGCTCATTCGCACGGGCGAAGTGATCGAGATCGGCCACATACTCGACTCGAAAATGCCTTTCTTCGGAACGCGCAGATTCGACATGCATACGAAACGCACATTCATGAACCCGCAATCGAACCGGCGCGGCAGCAATGAGGAACTCGTTGCCAGTGAGATCGGCCAGGTCGGGACGCAATTCGACGGCTTCGCCCATCAAACGATAGGCGACAGCATGTACAACTGCTTCAAGGTTAGCGAATCGGCGACTCGCAATGGGTTCGATAAGCTCGGCGTCGAAAAGGTCGGCGCTCTCTTCGCGCGCGGAGCTCTGATCGACGTGGCAGGGCTGAAGGGAGTCGAGATACTCTCTGACAACTACGAAATCACGGCGCAGGACATCGAGCAGGCTCTTGCTAGACAAAACCTGAAACTTGAGAAGGGCGACGTCGTGATTCTTCATACCGGCTGGGGAAAACTCTGGGGCAAGGACAACGCCCGCTACGCCCGCGGGTGTCCAGGCATCGGCGTCGGCGCGGCTGAGTGGCTGGCCGCCAGGGAGCCGATGCTGGTCGGGGCCGACAATATTTCAGTGGAAGTAAATCCCAATCCGGACCCGAAAGTCTCGCTCCCAGTCCATCAGATCATGCTGGTGGTGAACGGCATTCACCTGCTGGAGAACCTGAAGCTCGATGAGCTTGCAGCGAAGCGTGTCTTCGAGTTCGCATTCATCATGCAGCCGCTGAAGATTCAGGGCGGCACAGGCTCGACCGTCGCTCCTATCGCTGTGCGTTGAGCGAGGCGCGACATAAGCCTGAGCGGTTCACCGCCAATTTCCCTGCAACACGAACCCGCCCCAGTAATAGGGCGCTCCCCATCGTCCTTCTCGCCACATCTCTTCCTGTGTGGCGCGCAGCGCGGCGGCGGGCGTCATGGCCTGAGGCCCAAGCATCCGGCGATAGAACCGGCTCATCATCTCGGCCGTGGCCTGATCTTCGACCGACCAGAGGGTGACTATCACTCGCGCGGCGCCGGATGACAGGAATCCACGCGTCAGACTCAGCAAGCCTTCACCCGGCGCGTCCTTCCCCAGGGCGGTGCGGCAGGCGCTGAGGACAACCAGGTCCGCCGAGAGCTTGAGACGATGGATGTCCTGCGCCGACAACAACCCATTGAGTGGCCGCCCCCATTCGTCGACCTGCGAGAGCGCTATGGCCGACATATCGGGATTCTCCGGATCGATGACGGCATGCGTGGCGAAGTGAATGAAGCGATATTTGCCGACCGCGGGATCGATTGCCGCGTCGCGGCTTGCGGCGAAATTGCTGACGATCCTGCTATCTACGGCCAGCGAGGCGATCCGCCGCGCCTCCCAGTCAGTCGCCGAGAGGCGG
>DATBMX010000099.1:0-7586 GCA_036554625.1 Aestuariivirgaceae bacterium | reverse complement strand
CTTATCGCCAACGGCCGAGCGTCGACATCATCCAAGACAGCGGACACTCAAGAGAGCGAAGATTGTTCACAACAAGCGCTGCTCGGTTTTGGACTGCAAAGTGATAAATCAGAGCGGGACGGGGGCAAGGCTGGATGTTCTCAGCGTGAAAGACCTGCCGGCTATGTTTGAAATGCAAATGTCCCCTGAACCCGGCTACCGCCCCGCTCGCCTCGTCTGGCGAAAGGCCAATGTGGCAGGAGTCGAATGGGCAGAGTAGGTTAACTGCCGATCTCTGCCCAGACCGACGTCTGAGTCCTTCCTTGCCAGTAGACAAGTTCTGATATTCGCGGCACAACTCCGTTCATTGGGATGGAGGAAATTGATGCTGCGACGGGCTTTCATTCTGGCTTTGATTGCATCCATGACGGCGGTCGCCGCCGCTCAGGAGCGCACTCTCACACTGGCCTCAACCACATCGACGGAACAGTCCGGATTCTTCGCCTACGTCCTTCCGCTGTTTCAGGCGGAAACTGGGATTCGGGTGAATGTGGTTGCCGTTGGCACCGGCCAGGCTCTCAAGATCGGCGAGAGGGGCGATGCCGATGCGCTTCTTGTTCATGACCCGGCAGGTGAAGAGAAATTCGTCTCCGCTGGCCATGGTGTTGATCGGCGTCCCGTGATGTTCAATGATTTCATCATCGTGGGCCCGGTATCGGATCCGGCCGGAGTGAAGGGAAGCGGATCCGCCAAGGAGGCTTTCAGCAAGATGGCTGATGCCAAGGCTGCGTTCGTCTCGCGCGGTGATGACAGCGGCACGCATCGAATGGAGCTTCGCCAGTGGAAGGCAGCTGGCGTTGAGGCCCAGGGCGATTGGTATCGAGAAACGGGCCAGGGCATGGGCCCGACGCTGAACATTGCGGCTGAACTAAACGCCTATGTGCTCACCGATCGTGCGACATGGGCAAATTTCAAGAACCGCGGAAAGCTTGACGTGTCGTTCCAACATGATCCTGCTCTATTCAACCCCTACAGCAGCATTCTCGTGAATCCTTCCAAGAGTTCCAACATAAGATCAGATGAAGCCAAGGCTTGGCACGAGTGGATCACCGCTTCGCCGGGTCGCAAAGCAATCGTTGACTTTAAGATAGACGGCGAGCAGGTGTTTTTCCTCCCGGATGCCAAGCTGTCGAATTAGTTTGCCATGGCTGAGTTAGGCGGCTCCTTCATCGAAGCTTTGCGCCTCCTTGCAGGTCTTGACGCAGAACTCTGGAAGATAGTCGCCCTCTCGCTGTTTGTGAGCCTCAGCGCCACCACCATTGCGCTTATGCTTGGCCTCCCAGTAGCTGCCTTGCTGACCATGGTCCAATTTCCCGGCAGAGCGGGCATCATCATCGTATCGAACGGTCTCCTTGGCTTGCCTCCGGTCATAGCCGGCCTGATCGTTTATCTGCTCTTCTCCCGTGCCGGTCCTTTCGGCGCCGTCGATCTCCTCTTCACCCCTTTGGTCATGGTCATCGCGCAGGTCGTCTTGGCGACGCCGATCGTGATTGCGCTGAGCCATCGCATATTACTGATCTACTGGGCTCGCTATGGTGACGCACTCAGAATGACGGGTGCATCGCTGGCGCGAAGCGCATCGACCCTCATTGCCATGACAAGAAGCGCCTTGGTCACAGTGTTCTTCAGCGCGTTCGGTCGTTGCATCGCTGAGGTTGGAGCCATAATGCTGGTGGGCGGAAACATCCGGGGCTACACGCGCACGATGACGACTGCGATCGTGTTGGAAACCAGCAAAGGAGAGTTCGCCCTGGCACTGGGCCTCGGGCTCGTGCTTCTCACTTTGACTGTGGGCCTCAGCGCTACCGCGTTCTGGCTGGGCAGGCGGACGGTCGAAACAGGCTGAAACTCAGCCATTGATGAGAGAGCGTAGCGATGGTGCAGCCAATTCCGGGTTTTTGGCTTCAGCGACCGAACCTGTCGGCACTTGAGCTCGCCGCGCTCACGGGCTACGAGCTCGTTGTGCTTGACATGGAGCACGGCGCCTTGACGCGGGAAACATGTGACACCCTCGTTGCGATGGGCCGCGCATTGGGATTGGTCGTGCTCGTCAGGGTCGCCGAGTCCGAGCGAATTCTGATCCAGCAGGCCCTGGACTACGGGGCAACAGGGGTGATGTTGCCGATGATCCGCGATGCCGCGCATGCGGCCGAAGCCTCGGCCTACTCCAAATATCCTCCACTTGGCAGGCGCGGCGTCGGCGGTGGACGAGCCTTTGATTACGGCGCCTATCAAGAAATCGACAAGAGCTACCACGAAACGTCGAATTCGAAGACACGCTGCTACGTTATGATAGAAACGGCAAAGGCTCTGGAAGACGTAGACGCCATTGCCACTCTTCCCACTGTTGATGGGCTGTTCATCGGCCCGTCTGACCTATCTATTGCCCGAGGAAGAGGTGCATTCCAATTCGCGTCCGGCGATCAAGAGGACTTTCGACGCGTGGCGCGGGCCTGCAAGAGCCAAGGCAAGTCGCTTGGCCTGCCTGCATCGACTCCTGCTGCATTAACGCTGGCCCGAGAGGTTGGTGCGGCATACGTAACGCTTACCGATGATCTGAGCGCCCATAGGATCGGCTTCTTGCAGGCGCGGTCGATGCTCGGGGGCGGAATCGGAGAGCGCTGATGGATAGGGCGATCACAGCCGAGCAGGAGGCATATCGGAAGCTATACGACACGGCCCTTTCGGCCTTGTTATCCACGATCTGGGGCGGCAACCTTCATATGGGACTTTTCGAGCATTTGGAGGAGCCGCTCGAACGCGCGCAGCTGCGCGCGAAGGACCATATGGCGAGATCGGCTGTGCTTCAACGTGGCCAGCGTGTGTTCGAGGCGGCCTGCGGCGTCGGCACAACCGCCATGCACCTGGCGCGTAAGTACGGCGTTTTCGTCCGCGCAACCAACATCGCTCACGCCCAGCTTGAGGAGGCGGCGAAACGTGTTCGTGCTGCAGGGCTCACCGATCGAGTGAGTTTTGCTTTTGCCGACTATCATGACCTCGGTGACGCACAGGATGCCTATGACTGCTGGTGGTGCCAGGAAGCTCTCTTATATGCAGCTGACCGCGCCCGGGTCTTCGCTGAAGCCCGCCGCGTGGTGAAGCCTGGCGGGAAAATCGTCTTCACTGATTTAACTCTTTCGAGCAAGCTGCCGGGGGAGGAAAGGCAGTCATTCATGAAGGATATACGCGCACCGCATCTCTGGCCCATCGAGGACTACGACAGGCTCTTTCACGACATGAACATCAAGGTCGTGGAACGTGAAGAGCGGTCTGCTCACACAGTCGTGACTTTCGATGCTGTCGCCCGCAATCTCGCAAGGGTCCGTGATGAGTTTGCCGCGCGCATTGGCGAAGAGACGGTGAAAGGCACTGAATTCCGCATCTCGAGGCAACTCGGGATGGCAAGAGCCGGTCATCTTGGCTGGTGTTTCTTCGCTCTGGAGGTCTGAGAGCATGCGCATTACCGGCGTAGAAACCATTCCGCTCGTGTATGACATGCCTTACCCGCTCACTTATGCACGCGGGGAGTATCAGACGCGGGAAGCACTTCTCGTGCGCATCCATACGAGCGATCCATCAATCACCGGATGGGGTGAGGCCGCCATGTGGGGCGGACCACATTCTGTTTCCGCAAAAATCATAGAGGACGAGATTGCTCCGCTTATTTCGGGCGAAGACCCCAGGCGTCCTGAGTATCTGTGGGAGAAAGTCTACCAGTCCACCTATTATCACGGCCGTAAAGGAATGTTGATCGGCTGTCTCTCTGGGGTGGACATCGCACTCTGGGATATCCTCGGCAAATGTGCGGGCGAGCCGCTGTGGCGGATCTTCGGCGGCTTTGCGAGGCCCCTCACGACTTATGCTTCAGCCGGCTACTATCGTCGAAATTATGATCTCGATGCCTTTGCTGCCGATGTCGACAAGGCGGCCAAGGCAGGATACCGCGGCTATAAGATGAAAATCGGCAATATTCCGCAGGTGTTGCATGGCGGCGTGCTCAACGACGTGCCGTTGCGAGGAAGCTTCGAGGATGATGTCGAACGCGTTAAGACAGCACGCGAGGCGCTGGGCTCGCGCAATCTCATGGTCGATGCCAACACATCGCTGTCATCGCGCATGGCAATGCGCTACGCCCAGGCCATTGAGCCCCTGAATATCCGCTGGTTCGAGGAGCCGACGCAGCCCGAGGACATCGAGGGCTGTGCGGAAGTCGCGCGCCGAACGCGCATTCCGATTGCCGGTTTCGAAACCGAGACGGGAAAATATCAATTCGCACGTCTCATGGATGCGGGAGCCCTCCAGATGGTGCAGTTCGACGTCATTCAAGTAGGCGGGTTCACAGAGGCGCGCAAGATCGCGGCCTATGCGCAGATGCGCCATCTCCCTGTAACGGCAAAGAACTATTCTACGGCTATCTCCAACGCCGCAACGCTGCAGCTGCTCTATGCGTTGCCCAATGCCGATTATTTCGAATGCGATCAGGATCCCAATGAACTGCGCGATCGAATTGCTCGAGCCCCGCTCTTCAAGTTTGATGATGGCATGGCTGCTCCGGGCGGCGGTCCGGGCCTTGGCATAGAGATCGATGAAACCGCGCTTGAGCGCTATCGCGCGAAAGCCCCCTACTAGACCGTGCTCCACCCGCCGTCCACCAAGAGAATGGCGCCCGTCATCAATGAGGATGCAGGCGAGGCCAGAAACACGACCACATTTGCCACCTCCTGGGGCTCGCCAATTCTGCCGATGGGAATATGCGATAGCGTATCTGCGAGAAACTGCTTTTGAGAGAGTGACGGCCTGGTTGCATCGGTCCAGATAAAGGTGGGAGCAACTGCATTGACGGTAATCCCGAACGGCGCCCATTCCCGTGCCATGCAGCGAGTCAGCTGATCGATCGCTGCCTTGCTGGCGCAGTAGACTGCCTCGCCGAGGAGGGGATTGCTGCCGGCCTGCGAGCTGATGTTGATGATGTGGCCCGAGCGCTGCGCAAGCATGATTCGGCCAACAGCCTGACTGGCGAAAAATGTGCCTTTCACATTGACATCGAATGTGAGGTCGTAATCAGCCTCATTTACGTCTTCGACTCGGTTCTCCGGCCCAAGACCGGCATTGTTCACGAGAACGTCTATTCTTCCGAATTGATTGTGCACAGTCTTGGTGGCGCTGGCGATTTGGTCGAGATACCTGACATCCATCTGAACGGCAAATGCTCGTCTTCCCAACGCCTCGATGTCGGCGACCAGCGACTCTGCCGACTCCACATCCCTCAGCCCAAGCGCCACATTTGCGCCCGAGGCAGCGCAGGCAAGTGCTATTGCGCGGCCAATGCCGCGCGCGGAACCTGTCACCAGAACGGTCTGATCCCGCAGCTCGAAAGGCGGGCGATAGCCTTGGGTCATGGAAATTGCTCCAGCAGGAAGTCAGCGCCCCGCTCCCCGATCATGATGACGGGCGCATTGATGTTGCCGCTCACAAGATGCGGCATGATCGAAGCGTCGACAATACTCAAACCTTCCACGCCGCGCACGCGCAAGCGCGGATCGACCACCGCCTGTTCATCGACGCCCATTCTGCAGGTGCCGCACGGGTGAAAAATCGTCACACTGTCCGAGCGCAGATAGTCCTCCCATTCAGCATCGCTTTGGACCTGCAGACCTGGAGCGAGCTCGCCAAGAACATGGTGCGCCAACGGGTTTGTGCCGAAGATCGTGCGCAGCATCCTCCCACCGCGGCGCAGCACTTCGACGTCGCGGGGATCTTCGAGAAGCCTTGGCTTGATCACGGGCGGAAGACGTGCGTCGGCTCCCGCGATTGTCAGCTCGCCGCGGCTTAACGGTCGGTTCACATTTGGAATGGCCGTGACGACAGGCTCATCGAGCACGATAAGAGCCTCAGGCGTCAGCTTGTAGCCGATAGGCGTGAAATGAAGCTGCAAGTCGGGATCACGCGTGTCGAGGCCAGAGCGCACGAAGGCCATGGCGAGAGCGCCGGGTGTCGTTCCTGGTCCACGGCCGAATATCAGCCATTCAAGAACGTGGCGCGCGCGCCAAACGGGAGATTGCTGCGAGTTGTAAGTGGGCTGGTCGACTCGGTAATTCAGATAGACCCCGACGTGATCCTGAAGATTCTGTCCCACGCCGGGCGAGTGGTGGCTCACCTCGATGCCGTGCTGCTTGAGCGTTTCGGCAGGCCCGACGCCTGAGAGCATGAGAAGCTGCGGTGTTGCGACTGCTCCTGCGCTCACGATGACCGAGCGGTTCGCGGTGACGCTCACTTGACTTCCATCGCTCCGCTGATAGTCCACGCCCGTGGCCCGCCTGCCATCGAATCGTATTTTGTCGACGAGAGATCGGACCCTGATGGTGAGATTCCGCCTGCTGCGCGCAGGACGAAGATAGGCGTCGACGGCGCTGTGGCGCCAGCCACGAAATTGTGTTGCCTGCACGGGACCCACGCCCTCGATCGTGGCACCGGCAAAGTCGGCGTTGAGCGGAATGCCAAAACGATGGGCAGCCTCGATGAATATTTTCGACAAGGGATGGTCAACGCGAAGATTGGAAACGCGAAGTGGGCCTTCGCCACCACGATACTCGCTGGCGCCCCCCTCATTGCGCTCCATGCGAATGAAATACGGCAATACGTCGCGAAACGACCAACCGCTGTTACCGAGCGCTGCCCAGCTGTCATAGTCCGACGCCTGGCCGCGCATGTAGACCATCGCATTGATGGAGCTCGAGCCCCCAAGCACTTTTCCGCGGGGCCATAGATCGCGTCGGTTTCCTCGGGTGGGATCCGGCTCCGTGATGTAGCGCCAGTCATAGCGAGGATTCCCGATGCCATAGAGGTCGGTCGCGGCCGGCATTTTGATAATGGGAGACCAGTCGCGCCCGCCCGCTTCGAGCAGCAGGACGCTGCGCCGCGGGTCGGCCGAGAGGCGGTTGGCCACAACGCAACCCGCCGAGCCGCTGCCGACGATGATGTGATCGAAACTCTCGGTAGAGAGCAGCCTAGCCGCCATAGGGACCCGCTGTGGCGCCCCCATCGACCGGGTAGACGCCGCCCGTAAGATAAGCCGCCGCGGGAGAGCACAGGAAGACAACGAGGGCTCCGATGTCCTCGACCGTGGCGAAACGGCCCATGGGGATTCCCGCGCGCCACAGTTCTATCTCGTCAGGCTTCGCGATCGTGCGAAACATTTCAGTCTCCACCACATGAGGCAGAACAGCGTTCACCCGCAGTCCCTCTTTCGCGTGCTCGATCGCCATGGCTTTAGTCAGGCCGATAACCGCGAACTTAGTGGCGCAATACACGGTCCTCCGCTCGTAACCCAATATTCCAGCTGTGGAGGAAATCTGCACGATGGAACCACCGCCGCCGCGCTCTCGTGCGTGCATGGCAAGGCAGCGTGACAGCGCGAGCACACTTTTCAGATTTGTTTCAATCAGCTCTTGGGTGCGCGTGGGTTCGATATCTTTTGTCTCGACTGCCCAGGATCGACCGGCATTGTTGACGAGGAAATCGAGACGGCCAGCTCTCTTGAGCGCTTC
>DATBMX010000135.1:0-2129 GCA_036554625.1 Aestuariivirgaceae bacterium | reverse complement strand
CGCATTCCGCTTCCACTCCATGCGGGCTACGCCTCGTTTCGCAATTTGTTAACCGTTCCGACCTTTCCCGGGCCCGGCCTCACCATCGCCACATATCCTTGCGCAGGAGGTTCACGCGCGTGGTGGCAGCCACAACTTGCGCACAACGCCGCCTGCAAATTGTCGCAGCGTTTTGCTCAATTGCGCGCACGCTGTGCGCCGGGGTGCCCAGCGAGGGGGCCAGGGGAGCGAGCGCAAGCTCGTGCGTGAGCCTGGGAGGGGACATGCGTTACTTCGTCGTCATTTTCATCGTTCTTGCCGGTCTTGCACCGGCAGCGGCCGCCCTGCCGAACACCGGCGAGTTTTCCTCGATCGATGGCGTAGGACGCTTCATCAGCAATTACCGCCTCAAGCCTAGTCCGACGCGCGTCCCGGCCGCGGTGAAGGCGCTGGCCAATCTCGGCGCCTTCAAGGATGCCGATAGCGCCGGCGTCTATGTGGGCTTCATTGCCGGCGTCATCGGCTCCAATCCGGTCCGCGCCGAAGACCTGATCGCCAAGATGCTTCCGCTGCCACCGCCCGATCAGTGGTTGCTCGTGCGAGCGATCGCCTATTCCGGGCATCCCGATTGGGAGGGATTGTTGCACAAGTTCTCGGATCGCCTGCCACTGCGCAAGGTCATGATCGAGAAATATCTGGACGGAACGCTGCAGACTCTGGACGAAGTGGCTCTCGAGAAGAAGTCTCCGACCCTGTGGGAGAAAATGCGCGGCACTTTCCGCAGCAGCAAGAACGAAAAACGCGTCGTCGAGATGACCTATGACAAGAGTCCGGAGCTGCTCGATACGCTTTGGGGATACTATTTCGCCACCGGCTCCTATGGACCGATCGCGCGGATCGTCAACCTGCTGCCGTGGTCGAATGATCGTGACAGCACCGACCGGCTCACCATCGGCAGCATGGCGAAATACACCCTGGCGAGCAATGCCGCTCGGGATACGGCCTTGCTCGCCATGTTGAAGGCAGCCAGCAAGAACCAACCCAAGGATACTGCCAAGGTACTCGCAGAGGTTATCGAGGCGGCCGAGACAATGGAGACCACGCGCCTGCGCAAGGATGCCCTCGCCAGCATCGAGGAGCTCAAACGCAAGGGGCCCGGCTACAAGCGAGATGTCTCGACCTGGGGCAAGATCGGCACCGGCGCGCTGGCGCTGGGCTGCATTGCAGCCGCCGCCACCGGGCAAGTTTATATGGGGTTGCCTTGTGTCATCGGCGGCGCGGCATCTTCCGCCGCCTTGAACTACTGGGAGACTCAGTGACTGATTCGCCTGAATTCTTCCGCGAATCAGCCGTAAACTCGGCCTCAAAGCGCCTGTGGATGTGCAACGAATCCCATGGGCTGTGGCGAAGCCGCAACCATCGATAGTAAGGTTGTCTGGTATAGTTTGTTCATCTCTGGACGAGTCGGGGGAGTATTACGAAGCGAATCTTGGTGAGAGTCTAGAGCCCAGGCTCACGCGTTGCGTTGCCTCTCACCTCGATAGTTGAGCGTTCCCCTTGTTCTTCTTGGAGGAATGCCATGCGACCAGCTCGCTCATTTTTCTATGTCCTTGCAGTCGCTTTCATCGCGCTGCAGACATCCGCGCCGTGTGCGATGGCGCAAGACCACCAGCATCATCATCCCCGTGCTCCGGGTGTGGCGGCGGCTAAGGACCATTATCATCCGCCGGGCCTCGAAACCGAGTTGCACGAGAAGTTCTACTCGACCTGGTACATGCCCGATGAGCCTGCCAAATCCTGCTGCAACAAGGCCGACTGCTATCCGACGGACGTGAAATTCCAGAACGGCCAGTGGCATGCACGCCGGCGGGAAGATGGGACATTTGTCCCGGTGCCTTGGAAGAAGGTGGAGCAGAACCGCGACAATCCGGATGGACGCAACCACGTCTGCATGCCGCCGCCGACGGCCACGTACTATCCGCCCAACACCGTGTTCTGCTTTTCGCTCGGAGCGGGCATCTGACCGCAAGGTATTGCATGCAGTCCCGGTAATTATCCCGGAATGAGCTTTGCGCGGCTTTGCGGTCGCGCGAGCGACTGCTCTTGGATTCTGGTTCAAATCCCCGCCATAGCTATGTCGAATGCTCGAC
>DATBMX010000009.1:0-4223 GCA_036554625.1 Aestuariivirgaceae bacterium | reverse complement strand
CGGCCTCTGAGCATCATGCAAGATTTCAGCCGGCTAACCCAAAGACTGATCGCCGCCCTGTCCTCCCCGACGCCGGAAGGCATTCTCTATGACGTCGACCTGCGGCTTAGACCTTCCGGCAGCAAGGGGCCCGTCGCCTCGCATCTGGACAGTTTCATCGACTATCACCGCCATTCCGCCTGGACGTGGGAGAAGCTTGCCCTCACCCGCGCCCGCGTCGTCGCCGGCGATGACGATTTCGTGCCGATCGTACGCCAGGCCATCGACGAGGCGCTGCGCGAGCCGCGCGACGAAGCCCTGGTTCGCGCCGACGTTCTCGACATGCGCCGCCGTATGATTGCCGAGCTCGGCGCCAAGGGGCCATGGGACATCAAGCATGAGCGCGGCGGTCTCGTCGAGATCGAATTCATCGCGCAGTACCTCATGATCCTTCACCCTGCAAGCGAGCCGGCCATTCTCGACTCCGGCACCTTGGCCGCCCTCTCCGCCCTCGCCGAGCAAAGGCGCATCGCCGCCGCCGACGCCCAGCGCCTCGAAGGGGCCTGCCGCCTTTACCAGCGATTGACTCAGCTCCTTCGCCTCACCGTATCTGGCCCATTCAGGCCCGAGGAGGCCGTTCCCGGCCTGCGCGAGCTCATTTCCTCGGCCGCCGGCGTGCCCGATATCGCTCGCGCGGAAGCCCTCCTCGCCGACACGCAAGGTGACATGGCGGGCATATTCGACAAGATCATCGGCAGGCCGTGATTCGGATCGGCCACATGATCGGCCAATTCCCTGGTGCCGTACCAATTTCCCCTTTACATTCAATCGAGTGGCAATTTAAGGAATCGGCCAAGAATGAGCATCGAAACCGTCCAGCGTATCGAGCCGACGCGGCCCGAGGAAGCAACGGAAGCGCTGACGGACGCCATTGCCGATCTTGTCGCCGCTGCCGCCAAGTTGGGACAGGCGCTCCATCCGCGAACGGCCGCCAACCTGGCGGACCTCGTGCGCATCGCCAACACCTACTACAGCAACCTGATCGAGGGGCATGACACCCGTCCCAAGGACATACTGAACGCGCTTGCCGGCGAATTCCACAAGGACAAGGAGCGCCGTAATCTGCAAATCGAGGCTGCGACCCATGTGCGACTTCAGGCTGATGTCGATCGATTGGCCGCGGCAGGAAAGCTCGGCGAACCGGCCGCCTCCGATTTCCTGCGCTGGCTGCACCGAGAGTTCTACCGAGATGCAACCGACGACATGTTGCGTATTCGTGGCGCCGGCAGCGAGTTCATGATGGTGCCCGGCGAATGGCGTTCGCATCGGCAGCTCGATGTTGCCGTTGGTCGCCACGTGCCCCCATCCAGTGATCGCATTCCTGAGTTCATGGCATATTTCGCCGAGTGCTATCGACTTGCGCCCCTCGGCGCAGCCGGGCGAGTGATCGCGATGGCCGCCGCCCACCATCGGTTTAACTACATCCACCCCTTCCCGGATGGGAACGGACGCGTGAGCCGCCTGATGAGTCACGCAATGGCACATGTCGCCGGCGTCGGAGCTCGTGGTCTTTGGTCTATTTCCCGCGGCCTCTCGCGAGGGATTGAAAGTCGCTCCGAGTACAAGCGAATGATGGACTTTGCCGACACGCCCCGCCAGGGCGACCTGGACGGACGGGGCAATCTCTCTCTTCGCGCCCTCAACGATTACATAGTCTGGTTTCTTAAGGTCTGCATTGACCAGGTGACCTTCAACGCGGGGCTGTTCGAGATCGAAACGCTGCTCGATCGGCTGCGCAAATACGTGGAGCGGAGCGGCAGGCTGAGGCCGGAAGCCTCGCGCCTGCTGGATGAAGCGCTCATACGCGGTGAATTGGAGCGCGGTGAAATTGCCCGCATTACAGGATTGCCGGAACGCACGGCTCGGCGTGTTCTGAAGGATGTCGTCGATGCCGGGTTGCTGGCTTCCGAGAGCCCGAAAGGACCGTTATCCCTTCGCTTTCCAGCCGACGCTTTGGATGTTCTGTTTCCAAGGCTCTTTCCCGAGACCTAAGGCTTCTTCGACCTTGCCAAGTTCAAGCTTGGACAGTAGCTTGCACCTCTTTGCAACCAAAGAGGGTATAAATGCAGAAACTATCCTTCACGATATTAACGGCAGTCCTGGTGGCTTCGGCCGGGCTTTTGCCGGTCAAGGCGGCGGGCCCGGGCTTTCCCAAGCAGGAAAAATATTTCAACTCTCTTGACGGCGATAAGGACGGAAAGCTGTCCATTGCCGAAATCAATCCGCGCGCCGAGAAGCGCCTCTTCAAGCTCGATCAGAACGCCGACAGCAATGTGAGCCGCGAGGAGATCGAGACCTGGCTGCTGAAAGGGGTCGAACGCCGGCGCGAATCCATGCTCGCCGACTATGATGCCAACCGGGACGGCGCCATTACCCGCGAGGAACTGACGAACTTCCTCGCCGTGGAACTGGGCAAGGCCGACAAGGACGGCGATGGCGGCTTGAGCCTCGATGAGTCCCGCGCCTATCGCTTCGTCAGGGCAGACCAGGCTGGCAAGCCCGCCGAAGAGGATGAAGAGGACTAGGCTCTCACGCCGCGGGCACGCTCGGAGCCTGGACCGCAGCGCGGGGGAGCAGCACCGTTACCGTTGTTCCCTTGCGCTCCTCGCTTTCGATGGTGAGCGAGCCGCCATGCAGTTCGACCAGTGATTTCGAGATGGCGAGGCCAAGGCCCGATCCGCTCTTCGTCTTGGTGAATTGGTTTTCCACCTGCTCGAATGGCCGGCCGAGCTTTTCCAGCTCGCGACCCGGTATGCCTATTCCTGAATCGGCAATCACGATCATCACCAGCTGATCCTGCTTTTTCGCCGTCACAGTGACGCGGCCGCCCTCTGGCGTGAACTTCACCGCATTGGCAAGCAGATTGATCAGCACCTGCTTGAGCGCTCGCTTGTCGGCCTCGAGATTGAGAGTCTTCGGCACCTTCACCAGGATTTCGACCTTGCCCTCCTGCGCCCGGGGCAGAACGATGCGCAAGGATTCCTCCAGGATCGCCGGTATGCTGCTCGGCTTGATTTCGAGCTGTAGCCGTCCTGCCTCGATCTTCGACATATCGAGAATATCGCTGATGACGTCGAGCAGATACTGCCCGCTCTTGTGGATGTCGCGCGCATAGTCGATGTATTTTTCCGAGCCCATCGGCCCGAAGAACTGTTGCACCATCACCTCGCTGAAGCCGATGACCGCGTTGAGCGGCGTTCTGAGTTCATGGCTCATGTTGGCGAGAAACTCGGATTTCGATCTGTTGGCCTCTTCGGCGCGCGTCTTCTCGCGTGAATATTTCTCGGCGAGGTCGGCGAGACGCTGTGACTGCTGTTCGAGCGCCAGCCGCGACTTCTGCAGGTCGCGTACCGTGTTCATGAGCTCGCGTTCGGATTCGATGAGCCGCTCCTCATGCTGCTTTAGCGCGGTGATGTCCGTGCCCACCGAGACGAATCCGCCGTCTTTCGTGCGCCGCTCGTTGATCTGCAGCCAGCCGTCGCCGAGCTGCACTTCGAAAGTGTTGCCTTCCTGCGCCTGGCCATATCCCAGCGTGACCCGCTGCCGCACCACCGGTTCCTTGGCGGCGCGGGCAACGTCTTCATAGGGCGTGCCCGGCGCGCACACGCTCGTCGGCAGGCTGTGGAATTGCTGATATTTCGAGTTGCACATCACCAGCTGATTGTCGGCGTCCCACAGCACGAAGGCTTCCGAGATGTTTTCGATGGCATCCTTGAGCCTGAGCTCCGCTTCCTGATTGAGCCGTTGGGCGAGCTTCTGCTGCGTGATGTCGATGACGATGCCGACGAGATGCGGCGCCTGCTCGCCCGGCGCTGCGGCAAGCTCCGCCCGCGCCCTCAGCCAGATGAAGTGTCCTTCCGAGTGCCGCATGCGGAACTCCCGGTCGAAGGAGCCGCGCTCGCCCTTCAGCATCATCTCGGCAAAGTTCTCGATCGGCTCGTCGTCGGGATGCAGCCTGTCGGCCACCTCGCCGTAGGAGAGGAAATCTCGCCGCGGTTCGAACCCCAGCATGTTGAACATCGAGCGCGACCAGAAGATGCGTCCGCGCGCGATGTCCCAGTCCCACAGGCCGCATCGCCCGCGGTCGAGCGCCTTGTCCAGCCGCTCGGTGGCGACCGCAAGCGTCCGGTCCGCTTCCGCCGCTCGCGCCGCCTGCCAGTGGAAAGCGCCGCCGAGCAGCACCA
>DATBMX010000053.1:0-7793 GCA_036554625.1 Aestuariivirgaceae bacterium | reverse complement strand
CCACCGGCAATATCGGCTGCATCAGCCAGATCGGCAGCGGTACATCGATCCCCATCGTGCACATGGTGCAGTTGCTGGACTGGGCGGCCGGGGGAGACAAGCCTTTCCCCTAGACAGGGCCGGCAAAACCCGCCATGGCCTTTGCTCGACTCTCCCCTCCCGGAGCCCATGCGCAGATGACCGTTCGCCAGACGCTCAGCCTTCCACAAGACGTGGCCATCACCGGCGCGGTGAAGCCTGGCCATGAACGGGTGTTCACGCCTGATGCTCTGGCGTTTCTCGCCGGCTTGCACAGGAGGTTCGAGGCGCGCCGTCGCGAGATCCTGCAACAGCGCAGCGAGCGCCAGGCGCGTTTCGATGGCGGGGCTCTTCCCGACTTTCTGCCCGAGACGCGCGAGGTGCGCGAAGGACAATGGACGGTCGGCCCCATCCCGGCCGATCTCCTGGACCGGCGCGTCGAGATCACCGGGCCGACCGACCGCAAGATGATCATCAACGCGCTCAATTCGGGCGCACGCGTGTTCATGGCTGATTTCGAGGACGCGACCTCGCCCAGTTTCGAAAATCTGATCGAAGGCCAGATCAATCTCATGGACCGCTGGCAGGGGAGGATCGACTACACCGACGAGCAGAGCGGCAAGCGCTATCGGCTCAGCGACAATGCCGCCGTCCTGATTGTGCGCCCGCGCGGCTGGCATCTGCCCGAGAAGCATCTCAAGATCGAGGGACAGCCGATCGCCGGCGCGCTGTTCGACTTCGGCCTCTATTGCTTTCACAACGCCAGGGCGGCGCTCGCGGCGGGCTCCGGCCCCTATTTCTATCTGCCCAAGATGGAGAGCCATCTCGAGGCGCGGCTTTGGAACGACGTCTTCATCGCCGCACAGGAGGCGCTTGGGCTCAAGCGCGGCACGATCAAGGCGACGGTGCTGATCGAGACGCTGCCCGCCGCCTTCGAGATGCATGAGATTCTCTACGAGCTGCGCGAGCACATCACCGGGCTCAATTGCGGGAGGTGGGACTATATCTTCTCCTTCATCAAGACCCTGAAGGCGCATCCCGGCTATGTGCTGCCCGACCGGTCGCAAGTGGTGATGTCGAAGGCGTTTCTTGCCGCCTATAGCGAGCTTCTCATCCAGACCTGTCACAGGCGCGGCGCCTTCGCCATGGGCGGGATGGCCGCGCAGATCCCCAATCGCAGAGACGCCAAGGCCAATGAGGCTGCCTTTGCCAAGGTCAAGGCGGACAAGGAACGAGAGGTGCTGAACGGTCATGACGGCACGTGGGTGGCGCATCCCGATCTGGTGGCGCTCGCCACGGCGGTGTTCGACGCGTCTATGCCGCACAAGAACCAGCTGCATGCGAAGCGCGATGACGTTTCGGCGGGCCAGCCCGAGCTTCTGAAGGTCCATGAAGGAACGAAAACGGAGGGCGGGTTTCGCGAGAACATTCGGGTCGGCGTGCAGTATGTGGAAGCCTGGCTGAGAGGGCGGGGTGCGGTGCCGCTCTATAATCTCATGGAGGATGCGGCGACGGCCGAGATCAGCCGGACGCAGATCTGGCAATGGCTCAAGCATGGCGCGATTCTCGAAGGCGGCGAAAAGGTGACGACGCCATTCTTCGCGCGCTGCCTCGATGAGGAGATGCGCAAGATCGAGGCGGAGATCGGAAGCGAGGCCTATCGCATCGGGCGCTTTGTCGAGGCGGTTGAACTGTTCCGCCGGCTGTCGACATCGGAAAGGCTGGAACCGTTCCTGACGCTGCCCGCCTATGAGCTGATCGACTGAAGCCCACAGGGCTTTCGCCCGAACGCCGCTTTGTTGCCCTTGAAGCCCGACCCTGGAACTCACGCCTCCCCCCCCCTCTCAAAAAGGTAAGGATCAGATACGGTGTGCTAGGATCATTGTCAACAGTCATTTCTACAATTGAGAGGAAATTCCGCGATTGTTCTGGTGTGGATAAACCAGCGCAGGACGAAAGGAGAGAGCGTGAAGGGGCGGGCGCCGACTAGACCAGCATGGCGCGGAAGTCGTTGACATTGGTGCGCGTCGGACCGGTGTCGATGAGATCGCCGAGCTTCTCGAAGAAGGAATAGGAATCATTGGCGGCGAGACAGGCCGCCGCATCGAGACCCAGAGCCCTGGCGCGCTTGAGCGTATCGGGAGTGATAAGGGCGCCGGCATTGGCTTCCGAGCCGTCGATGCCGTCGGTGTCGGCGGCGATGGCAAAGCGGCCGTTCCTCTCGCCAAGCGCGATTGCCAGCGCGAGAAGATATTCGGTGTTGCGGCCGCCGCGGCCCTGCCCTCTCACCGTCACCGTCGTCTCGCCGCCGGAGAGAACGACAGCGCCTGACGGAGCATCGAGCCTCGCATGCATTTCAGCGACGTGACGCGCCTCGCCCTCGATCCGGTCGCCCAAATCGATCACGGCGAGGCCCGCCTCCCGCGCTTTGCGCGCAGAAGCGGCAAGCGATTGCGACGGCGCAGCGATGATCCTCGCCCCGGTTCGGGCGAGGCGAGGATCGCCGGCTTTCGGCGTCTCGGACTCGGGCCGGGAGAGAACGGCCAGCACATGGCGCGGCAGGCGCAGGCCATATTTGCGGACGATGGCGAGCGCATCGGCACGCGTCGAGGGATCGGGCACCGTCGGCCCCGAGGCGATGAGGGAGGGATCATCACCCGGAACGTCCGAGATGATGAGCGACAGCACGCGCGCGGGATAGGCGCAAGCGGCGAGCCTTCCGCCCTTGATCGCCGAAAGATGCTTCCTCACGCAGTTCATCTCGGCGATCGGCGCACCGGATTTGAGAAGCTGCCGGTTCACCTCCTGCTTGTCGTCGAGGCTCAGCCCGTCGGCGGGCAGAGTGAGAAGAGCCGAACCGCCGCCCGAGATCAAACAGAGGACGAGATCGTTCTCGCGCAAGCCGCCGGCCATGGCGAGGATGCGGCGGGCCGTCTCAAGGCCGCGCGTGTCGGGCACCGGGTGGGCCGCTTCGACGACCTCTATGCGCCGGCAGGAAAGGCCGTGACCATAGCGGGTTATGACGAGGCCGCTCAGCGGGCCCTCCATGTGATCTTCCACCACGCGCGCCATGGCGGCGCTGGCCTTGCCGGCTCCCAGCACGATGGTGCGGCCCGCCGGCGCCTCGGGCAGATGCGGGGGCAGGCACAGGGCCGGATCGGCGGCGGCGATGGCGGCGTCGAGCAGCGATCGCAAGAATTTTCTCGGCTCCATGGCCTTGCTTCTTCCCGTGGAATGACGCGATAAGCCACCCATAAAGGGGGAAGCGGGAATGGCCAAGCACTCCAAGATCCTGCATCGCTCGCTCAGCACCCGCTATGAGACGGCGGCGAGCGCCGAGGGCTGCTATGTGCGCGACGCACAGGGCAAGCAATATGTCGACGCTTCGGGAGGCGCGGCCGTTTCCTGCCTCGGCCATGGCCATCCCCGCGTGCTCGAGGCGATGAAGCGTCAGATGGAGAAGCTGCAGTTCATTCACAGCTCCTTCTTCACCAGCGATGCTGCGGAGGCGCTGGCGGAACGGCTCGCCGCCGCGGCGCCCGGTGGAGCATGGCGGGTGTTCTTCGTCTCCGGCGGCTCGGAAGCGACGGAGGCGGCCCTGAAGCTCAGCCGGCAATTGTGGGTGGAGCGCGGAGAACCTCAGCGCGATCATTTCTTCGCGCGCTGGCAGAGCTATCACGGCAATACGCTCGGCGCGCTTTCGGTATCGGGCAACAAGGGACGGCGGGCGCTCTATGACCCGCTGCTGCTTGCGAAAGCCAGGCTCGCCCTGCCCTGTTTCGCCTACCGGCACAAGGCGCCTCAAGAAAGCGAAGCCGATTATGCGGGGCGCACGGCGGCATCGCTCGATGAGGCCATGGTCGAAGCGGGGCGAGGGCGCGCCATCGGCTTCATCGCCGAGACGGTGGTCGGGGCGACGCTCGGCGCAGCGCCCGCCGTGCCCGGCTATTTCAAGAGGATCCGCGAGATCTGCGACCGCCATGGCGCCTTTTTCGTGGCGGATGAGGTGATGTGCGGCATGGGACGCTGCGGCGCGATGTTCGCCATCGAAGAGGAGGCGGTTCAACCCGATATGATCACGCTCGCCAAGGGGCTCGGCGGCGGCTACCAGCCGATCGGCGCGCTGCTCGTGCGCGAGGCGCTCGTCGAGGAACTCATGCGCGGTTCAGGCGCCTTCCAGCACGGACACACTTACATCGGCCATGCGATCGCCGCGGCCGCGGCGCTCGAGGTGCAGAAGGTGATCGCGGAGGAACGGCTGGTGGAGCGTGCGCGGCGAATGGGTGCGCTGCTGAAGGAGCGGCTCGAGGCGAGGTTCGGCGCGCATCCTCATGTCGGCGACATTCGCGGCCGCGGCCTCTTCCTGGCGCTCGAACTCGTCGAGGAGCGCGAGAGCAAGCGGCCCTTCCCGGCGAAGCGGAAACTATGGGCAAAGATCAAGGCGGCCGGGCTCGAGGAAGGGCTCATCTGCTATCCGAGCGGGGGAACGGCGGATGGCGTCAACGGCGATCACGTGCTGCTGGCGCCTCCCTATATCGTGGAGGACGCGCAGCTCGACGAGATCGTGGAGAAGCTTGCGCGCGCTATTGACAGGGGTATTGAGAAAACCATGTGAAATAGGACAGGATGGAGCCGGCGAGCGCCCGGCCGCCGGCGGACAGGAGGATCGAATGGCCAAGAGTCGAACCAAGAAAGCCACAGCAGGACAAAAAGAAGGCAAGGCGAAGAAAAAGCGCCCTGCGGCAGGGGCGACGGCCGCCCTCACCCATGCTCTCAGCGATGCAAAACGCAGCGCGGCAGCGAAATGGGCGTGGGTCGAACGCCAGCTGAAGCGGGCTTAGGGAGTCGATAGAACGGGCGACCGGCGATGTCGTTGGTTCGGCCACGTGACCGTTGGATCGCCGGAGTTTGCTCCGGGCTCGCGCGTCGGTTCGGAACATCACCCAATTTCGTACGGCTGCTGTTCGTGGTCAGCTGCCTGCTGCCCGGGCCGCAGTTCCTGATCTACATCATCCTGTGGATCATCATCCCCTCGGAGTGACAGCCCGGCGGACAAGGAATGACCAGCGGCGCGGAGAAGGGCGCCAATTGACAACGGCAGGGATCTTAACTGGTACAGCTGGGTGGACTCGAACCACCGACCCTCGGATCCACAATCCGATGCTCTAACCAACTGAGCTACAGCTGCACTGCCGGTGCAAGGCCTCGCCGCGAGCCTAGTCCGAAAGGCTCGAGTGATTCAAGCCTCGGCGCATGGACGAGCGAGATAGCAGCGCAGAGCGTCATGGTCAAACCACCGTTCAGGGGCTGGGGCCCATCGCTGCCACCGCCATAGCAATGTGAAGCTGGATTCCGGCTTTCGCCGGAATGACGAGGGAGGAAAGTCTCTCAGTGCGCCTTCGCAGATTTAACGGGGGAGCCGGACGCACGGATTAGGCACGCCCCGGGAAAGCCTAGAATCGGTCGAAAACTATGGTTAGTTTTCCATTAATTGGCGAATCGGCGTCCATGCAGCCGGTATCCAGCGCCTCAAACGTGCGTGGGGGAGTTCAAGTCGTCCGTGAGCGATTACGCGAGGAGGCTCGAGGAGCTTGAGGAGCATCATGCGCCCTGTCTCCTGTGGGACAGCGACAGACTCAGGATCGTATGGGCGAATGAGGCAGGCCTCAAGCTTTTCGGCGCGGAAACGCTGTTCGATCTCCTCGACCGGCCATTCGATGGCGGCGAAGAGGGTGCTGCATTCATTCGGGCAGTGAAGGCGAAGCTCCGACCGGCCGAGAGCCGCAAGCAACGCTTGCGCTTCCCCTCCGCGGGGCCTCAAGCGCAGCTCTCAGCCGTCTGCTCGCTCCATCCCCTGCCCGACGGCCGCGACGGCGTGCTCGTCACCGGAGATGCCGCTATGGCCGAGCGCGGCGGGGCGGTGATGGCCGGGGGCTTTCTCGCGCTGCCGACGGCAGCGCTGATCATGGAGGACGACGGGCGGTTCGCTCAGCATAATCAAGCGGCGGCGGAGCAGCTGTCTCATTTCGAGGAGCAGAGCCTGAGCGGCCTCTTGGGAGAGGACGGGGCCCGTGATTTTCTCGCGCGCGTCGCACGCGCGGGGCTGGTGAGCGAGATCCGCGCCATCGAGACGAAGCTCGGGCGGCGCGAGTTCAGATTGTCGGCGCGCCGTCTGGCGCGGGATGAAGATGGCTCGGCCGCCGTGCTCGTGCTCGAGGATGTGACGGAGCGGCGGGTGCTCGAACGCGGCCTGATGCAAAGACCGGGACATGCCGCAGCCCCGCACGGGCCAGCGCCCGACATGACCGCCCCGGGGAAGGAGGCGGCCACAGAGGATCATGTGCCTGGCGTCATCCGCGCGCGTCTCGATTCGCTCGATCATGCGATGCTCATCCTGAGGGCCGGGCGATTGCTCTTCGCCAATCGGAAGGCCCTAGCGCTCCTGAATGCTTCGTCGGTCGACGCGCTGAGGCAGAATTCTCAGCTCAGTGCCGCGCTTGCGTCCAAGTCGATGCAGGTTGCACTCCCGGCTAACGGGGCCAGCGAGGTGCGGCTGGAGCTCAGCCGCTCGATGGTGCCCTGGAACAAGGGTCCAGCCGAGCAGGTGAAGATCAAGGCCTCGCCCATGGCGGCGTCAATGGCGCAGGGCGAAGCCCCTCAGCCGGCAGAGGCTTATCCGCAAATCCCCGTCGCACCCGTCCAGACGGAGGTTGAAACCCCAGCGTGTCCATCGAGGTCCGGGCAAGAGGCCCAGGAGATGAGCTGGAAGCCCGATGATGCGGAACTCAGCGCCATATTGGACACGGCGAGCGACGGCATCATCACTCTCGACGCGGAAGGGCGAATCCGATCCTTCAGCGCGGGGGCGGAAGCGATTTTCGGCCAGCCCAAGGCGCTCGTGCTCGGACGGTCCTTCACCGATCTCCTCATGTCCGACACGCAGAAAATCTTCCGCGACTATCTCGCGGCGCTGACGGATTCAGGCCTCGCGGCCGTGTTCAACGATGGGCGGGAGGTGTCGGCCAATGTCGGCCCGGGCAAGCACCTGCCGCTGTTCCTCACCATCAGCAAGTTCAACGTCGAGGCGCGCGAGAGCGAGGCACGGCCCGCCTTCTGTGCGGTCGTGCGCGACATCACGCAGTGGAAGCAGACGGAAGCTGAACTGAGGGACGCCAAGGAGAAAGCCGAGCAGACGAGCCGCCAGAAATCGGAATTCCTGGCGCGCATCTCACATGAATTGCGCACGCCGCTCAACGCCATATTGGGCTTCTCGGAAGTCATGCGGCTCGAGCGCTTCGGCAAGCTGCAAAACGAGAAGTACCGCGACTATGTGAGCGACATCCACGCAAGCGGGGCGCATCTCCTGTCGCTCATCAACGATCTTCTCGACCTGTCGAAAGTCGAGGCGGGAAAGCTCGAACTCAATTTCGCCAGCGTCAATCTGAGCGAGGTGACGGACCACGCCATTCGGCTTCTCGGAGAGCGCGCGCAGCAGGCGCGGGTGATCATGAAGAAGAGTTTTCCGCCGAAGCTTCCCAATGTCGTCGCCGATCTCAGGTCCATGCGGCAGATCATGCTCAATCTTCTGTCGAACGCGATCAAATTCACCGATCCCGGGGGGCAGGTGACGGTCGGCGCGCGGCTGAACAAGGCGGGCGAGCTTATCCTGCGCGTGATGGACACCGGCGTGGGCATGAGCGCCGAGGAGCTCAAGAGCGCGCTGGAGCCCTTCCGACGCGTGTCAAGCCCGGCGCGGCCGGAGCGGGAGGGAACTG
>DATBMX010000005.1:0-3674 GCA_036554625.1 Aestuariivirgaceae bacterium | reverse complement strand
GGACGATGGAAAGTCTCACCTGCTAAGACTTGTTATTGACGATGGTTTGAATAGCGAACGGTTGAATCTCCAAGCTTCCGAGTAATCGCGGCACTCTCCACGGGCCCACCGTCATCGGTCTGACCAAAAGGTTCAGTGGTTTTTCTGAGTTCCTCCGGATTCGGAAGTCGACGGGGATCGCGGCCTTGCTCGCGCTTCATGGCTGGCCTCCAATGTACTGAACAGATAGGGCTCCGAACGATATCGTGCTTGGCAAACAAGCTATGGGAAGAGCCTCTGCCCTTGTTTAGCCTAAATTGTGGCGAATTTTCGAACATGCCGTCGCCTCAGCAAGTTATCACCCTGATGATAATCGTTTGAACGCGAATTCAGGTGCCTGCCTGACCTATTTCGCGCAGCATCTGCTTGAACCAATCAGTCGACAGGTCAAACCGCTTGCCGCCCTTGATCCTGGAGAATTCGATTGTAGAAAGAGTGTCGTCTCTTAGCTCGTCGTGACCGATCACTCCGGACCGGCCCGCAAGCGCGCTTTGCACGGCGTGACCTGCCATTTCCTTGATGAGCGCAAGGTCCTCGGCATTGGCCGGAGCGGACCTGGCGAAGTAACCTGATTTCTGGACGAGAACTTTGGCTGCACCGATGAGAGGACCAAGTTTTTTGGCAAACCAAAGTCCCGTATCGATCTCATCGAGCCGTACATGACCGAATGCGTCGCGCCGCACGTTCTCGCCGGCTTTCAGCTTTTCGTCCACAATTTCTTCTGCGTAGGCACCTTCGCTGATAAACAGATTGACGGAATCCTTCCGATCCATTCGCGCCTTTAGTCGTAAGCCCTCAGCGGGAATATCGATGCGCATTTCGGGCAGATAGACGCCATCGATATCGAAAAGCGGGGGCGCGACATTTAACTCTTCCAGATACGACAATTTCCCAAGCCTTAGCCGCCACGAGTGAGCCGTCTTGGCGGCAAGCCAGCCGCTGTTACGGCCCATTACTTCATGAATGTTCAGCATCCGCCTGGCAGTGCTCCGCTCATTGACGATATTGCCGAAGAATTGTGCACCCTGGTCGGCAGCCGTGGCAGCACCCAGCGACTGCCGTATCGGATGAATGTCATTGTCGATGGTCTTGGGAAGGCCGACCACCGTCAGGTTATGCTGCTCTTGCGCGAGGTGGGCAGCAAGTTCCGCGGCCGTCGTGTTGGTGTCATCGCCGCCGATGGTATGAAGGATAGAGACATTGTCTCGCCTAAGCTGTCTGCTCGCCACCGTAAACGGCTCATCATGCTCGCTTATCAGACCCCGCTTTATGCAATCCTGCTTGTTCTTCAAGCTTACGCGACTGTTTCCCAGAGGCGATCCGCCATGCTGATACAATATGTTTGCCTGTCGGCGCACATGCGGTGAGATTGCAATCGATCTGCCAGTAAGCAAGCCGCTATAACCATTCAAATATCCGATGAGTTCGATATGCGGCGCTGTTTCGGTGTAGCGCTCGATCAGCGCTCCCACAGCTGCTGAAAGGCAGGGAGCCAAACCACCAGCCGTCAATATCGCGACTTTTGCCTGGGCCATGAACTTCCTTCAGCCAATATGGGCGAATCGATCTCGGAGAAATAGGGACTATAGCAATTAGATAGGGCGAAGATTGGCGGAGGGGGAGGGATTCGAACCCCCGGTGCCCTCACGGGCACAACGGTTTTCAAGACCGCCGCATTAAGCCACTCTGCCACCCCTCCGCGGGGAGGCGCACAGTCATATCAGGTCGACGTCCTGGCGCAAAGAGAGGGTGGCTACTCGGCGTACGAGGGTTCGCTCTCGTCCAATATTCTCTTCATCTCGGCAAAATGGCTGAAGGACGAATCTGAGAACTTATCCCAGTCCTGCGCCGTCTTCTCCGCCACCTGGGCGCTCATCACATTGAGTTTCTGCCCCGTGGAATAGGCGAGAACGAGGGTTTGGCAAGCGCGCTCCAGATAATACAGATTGTCGAAAGCTTCAGCCACGGAGTTGGCGGCGATCAGTACGCCATGATTGCCCATCATCATCGTGACTCGGTTTCCGAGCACGCGGACAAGCCTCAGTCCTTCCTCATCATTATCCGCCATTCCTTCATAGCCCAGATCATAGGCGATCCGGTTGTAATAGCGCGCCGTGTTCTGGTCGATCGGCTTGACCTCGGGATCGGCGAGGCTTGCGATCGCCGTTGCATAGGGCGGATGAGCATGAAAGACGCAACGGGCGTGAAGAAGGTTGGCGTGCATGGCACCGTGGATGCACCAGGCCGTTACATCAGGCGCGTCTGGACGCTCCATCGTCGAGCGATCCCGGGAATCAAGAAGCTGCAAGTCGCTGGCCCGGATTCGCGCGAAATGCACCCATTTTGGGTTCATGAGAAAGGTCTTGCCATCCGGCGAGACCGCAACGCTGAAATGGTTGGCGACCGCCTCGTGCCAGCCCATCCTTGCAGCCAGCCGGAACGCGGCGGCCAGATCGACCCTGAGCTGCCATTCATCAGTCGAATACGTGGGCTGGGTCTTGAGCGAAGTTAGCGGGCTCATTGCGCCTCCTCTTTCGCAAGCTTTGTCCTTGAGCTACAAGTAACAGGCAGCAGCGATCAGCGGCAAGACCCACATGCCGCATGGCTGTGTTATGCCATAATGTGACCTACCATAAGCTGTAAGCTCAGATCGATTCGCCTCACGAGCATGCGAGGTGCAGGATAGAGTGATGTCGACGAGAAGCCTTCTAAAAGTCTTGGTTTTGATCGGGTTGGTCTTCGTCTGCGTCGGCTACCCGAATTCAGGCGCTGCGCAGGGTCTGGAGGAGCTGAGCTTTCCCAAGAAGCTGAAGCTTGCCAAGGTCGGCGATGAAGATGCGCAGATGGCCGTCGCCAGGCACTATGAGGTCGGAAATAAGGTCAAGCGTTCCAGGCTCGAGGCAGCGAAATGGTACCGCCTGGCGATGGACCAGGGAAATGTTGAGGCTCAGCTGCGGCTGGCGCGCCTCGTTCATCAGGGCGGCGATGGGCTCAAGCAGGACCTCATCATGGCGGCGCAGCTCTATCGGGAAGCGGCCGAAGTCGGGAATGTGGAAGCGCAGAACTGGTTGGGCTATTGCTATCAGCACGGGATAGGGGTTGAAGCCAGCGATCAAAGCGCCTTCGAATGGTATCGCCAGTCGGCGGACGCTGGTTTTGCGCCAGCTCAGAACAATCTAGGGCTAATGTATCTCACGGGAAAAGGCACTGAGCGCAGTCTGTTGCGCGCCTTCGAGAATTTCGAAAGATCGGCCAATCTGGGCGACCATTGGGGCCTCAATAACCTGGGCGGCATGTATGAAATGGGGTGGGGCGTGGCGAAGGACACACGCCGTGCGCTCGAATTCTACGGCCGAGCGGTCGAAGCCGGCAACAAGCCCGCACAGGACAATTTCGCAAGGTTGAGCGCCATTGTCGAAGGAAGGCCGTTGCCGCCGGCTACAGTAGCTACCACGCAGATCAAACCCGCGGCTGCGCCCGCAGGAACCCTGCAGCAGGCCACGCCCCCGACCGTGTTTACGCCGGATTCGGAAACGCACCAGGAGTAGGGCACTAAACATTCTCTTTGGCGTTAACCATGTACGACTACCGTTCCTTTACCCTCATCCGCTGAGATGGGCGGTGGTGGGAGTAAT
>DATBMX010000495.1:0-4020 GCA_036554625.1 Aestuariivirgaceae bacterium | reverse complement strand
CCTCAAGATCGGCGACCGGGCTGCGGGCGCCATCAAATCGGGCGGCACGACCAGACGCGCCGCCAAGATGGTGATCGTCGATGCCGATCATCCCGACATCGAGCAGTTCATCGAGTGGAAAGTGATCGAGGAGCAGAAGGTCGCCTCGCTCGTCACCGGATCGAAGGTGGTGAAACGGCATCTGCAGCTCATCATGAAGGCCTGCGTGAATTGCGAGGGCACGGGCAGCGATTGTTTCGAAATCGAGAGGAACCCGGCGCTCAAGCGGGCGGTGAAGGAGGCGCGAAAGCAGCAGGTGCCCGACAATTACATCAAGAGAGTCATCCAGTTCGCGCGGCAGGGCTACATCGACATCGAATTCGACACCTATGACACGGATTGGGACGGAGAAGCCTATCGCACCGTCTCGGGCCAGAATTCCAATAATTCCGTGCGGGTGACGGACGTCTTCCTCAAAGCCGTCGAACAGAACGGCAGCTTCGATCTCAACTGGCGCATGCGCAAGGGCGTTGCGCGAGGCATCGAGGCGCGGGCCCTGTGGGACAAGATCGGCTATGCGGCCTGGGCTTCGGCCGATCCGGGCATCCAGTTCCATACGACGATCAATGACTGGCACACCTGCCCTGCCTCGGGCGCGATCCGCGCCTCCAACCCCTGCTCCGAATACATGTTCCTCGACGATACGGCGTGCAATCTCGCCTCGCTCAACCTGCTCACGTTCCGCGACGGCGCGAGCGGGCGATTCGCAGTCGAGGCCTTCGAACATGCCGTGCGCCTGTGGACGATCGTGCTCGAGATCTCGGTGATGATGGCGCAGTTTCCGTCGAAACAGATCGCAAGGCTGTCATATGATTTCCGCACGCTCGGCCTCGGCTTCGCCAATATCGGCGGTCTCCTGATGACCTGCGGCATTCCCTATGATTCGGCAGAAGGGCGCGCGATTTGCGGGGCCCTGTCGGCGATCATGACCGGCGTCGCCTATGCAACCTCGGCGGAAATGGCGTCCGCCCTCGGCCCCTTCCCCGCCTATCAGAAGAATCGCGAGGCGATGCTGCGCGTGGTGCGCAATCATATGCGCGCCGCATGCGGGGAAACATCGGGCTATGAGCTTCTGTCGACCCCACCCGTGGCGCTCGATCATGCCCATTGCCCCGATCCCCTGCTGACGCAAAGGGCGGCGGAGAGCTGGCGGCGGGCGCTGGAGCTCGGCGAGAAGCACGGATTTCGAAATGCGCAGGCCACCGTTATTGCGCCGACGGGAACCATCGGCCTCGTCATGGATTGCGACACGACCGGAATCGAGCCCGACTTTGCTCTCGTCAAGTTCAAGAAGCTCGCCGGCGGCGGCTATTTCAAGATCATCAACCAGGCCGTGCCCGAGGCCCTGCGCACGCTCGGCTATACAGCGCATCAGATCGAGGAAGTGATTGCCTATGCGGTCGGGCATGGCACGCTGGCGAACGCCCCTGCCCTCCATCACCGCGCGCTGAGGGCCAAGGGCTTCGGCGAGGAGGAGATCGAGCGCATCGAGGCGGGGCTCGCGTCCGCCTTCGACATAAAATTCGTGTTCAACAAATTCACGCTCGGCGAAGATTTCTGTCGGCGCGCGCTCAAGCTTAGCGATGAACAGCTGGACGACTATGGCTTCGACATGCTGGCGCATCTGGGCTTCGGCAAGGCGGAGATCGAACGCGCCAATATCCATGTGTGCGGAGCGATGACGCTCGAGGGCGCCCCCCATCTCAAGCCCGAGCACCTGGCGGTGTTCGATTGCGCGAGCCCCTGCGGCAGGCTCGGCAGGCGCTGCCTCTCTGCCGAAAGCCATATCCGCATGATGGCGGCGAGCCAGCCCTTCATCTCGGGCGCGATCTCGAAGACCATCAACATGCCGAACGAGGCAAGCGTGGAGGATTGTCTCAACGCCTATATGCTGTCGTGGAAGCTCGGGCTCAAGGCCAATGCGCTTTACCGCGATGGCGCGAAGCTCTCCCAGCCCCTGTCGGCGCAGCTCGTCTCGGAAGGCGATGAAGACGACGAGGACCAGCTGGAGCAGCTTCTCGCCAAGCCTCAGGCGGCGCGGGCCGAGGCCGTGGCGGAACGGGTGGTGGAGCGGTTCGTCGAGCGCGTGGTCGAGGTCGAGCGCGGGCGGCGGCGGCTGCCGCACCGGCGCAAGGGATATACGCAAAAGGCCATCGTCGGCGGCCACAAGGTCTATCTGCGGACCGGCGAATATGACGACGGGCGGCTTGGCGAGATCTTCATCGACATGCACAAGGAGGGTGCGGCTCTCAGGGCGATGATGAACAATTTCGCCATCGCGGTGTCTGTCGGACTGCAATATGGCGTGCCGCTGGAGGAGTTCGTCGAGGCCTTCACCTTCACTCGCTTCGAGCCGGCGGGGCAGGTGCAGGGCAATGAAACGATCAAGAACGCCACCTCGATGCTCGACTATATCTTCCGCGAGCTCGCCGTTTCCTATCTCGATCGGCACGACCTTGCGCATGTGGAGCCTGCCGACATCGGGTTCGACGTTCTGGGCAAGGGCGAGGATGCGAGCGGTGGCGACGCGCCCAAGGCCCCTACCCCGATGCCGGCGGTGAAAATCATGTCGACGGGCTATGTGCGCCAGCGCAATCTGTCGAATGTGGTGGTGATCCCGGGAAGCCCGCAGGGAGGCCCCACAGCAAGCCTGCGGGAGCATGCGGAAAGCCTGATGGGATCGGCCGCGCTGGCGACAGTTCCGATCTACGAGCAAGCCGCGACCTTCTCGACCGGAGCAGCCTTCTTGGCTCCAGTCGCGAGCTTTGAGCGAGAGGTTGCACGGATGAAAGGCTATGAAGGCGAAAGCTGCTCCGAGTGCGGAAATTTCACAATGGTGCGCAACGGCACGTGCCTGAAATGCGACACCTGCGGATCGACCAGCGGGTGTAGTTGAGCTGGTGAGGGACGCTCAGTCCATCCGGACTTGATTCGGCCATCTCGTTTGCACACCTATCGTCATTCCGGCGAAAACCGGAATCCCGCTTCTACAGCCTCTTACGCATGGCCGTGTTTGACACGGTCATCTCGCGCAAGCGGCAGATGCGCGGATTTAATCTGCGCATGACGATAGGGGAGAACCCAAAGCTGGACCCCGACTTTCGTCGGGGTGACGAGTTAGACGAAAGCACGACACGATGCGAGACCGATTATCCCCTGCCGCTCACGAGCTGCGCCAGCTCGGGAAGCGAAGTTTGCGACGTTGGTTCGTCCATCAGTTTGCGGCCATGGCGCAGAACGACTATGCGATCGGCCACCGCGGCCACATCGGCAAGGGCATGGCTCACGACGACGATCGCGATATGCTGTCGGCGCAAGCGCTTCAGAATCGAGAGAAACTCGACGGACTGGCGCGGGCTGAGGGCGGCGACCGGCTCGTCGAGCAGCAGGAGCTTGGGCGTGGAGAGCAGCGCCCGGGCAATGGCGACGGCCTGGCGCTGCCCGCCCGACAGGTTGCGCGCAAGCTCGCCCGGCGGCGTCTCCGATCGCAGCGTTTCGAACAGCTCCTCCGTCCTGGCATTGATGGCGGCGTGATCGAGTATGCGCAGCGGCCCCAGATGGCGGTCCAGCTCGCGGCCGAGGAAGACATTGGCGGCGGCGGTGAGATTGTCGCACAGGGCGAGATCCTGATAAACCGCCTCGACGCCACGGGTGCGTGCGTCGGCGGCATTTCGGAAGGACAGCTTCTCGCCCTCGAAGCGAATGGAACCGCGAGCGGGCTTAAAGTTGCCGGCCATGATCTTCAGAAGCGTGGTCTTGCCGGCGCCATTGTCGCCGAGAAGGCCGACAATCTCGCCAGGGTCAATCGCGAGAGAGACGCCGGCCAGGGCCTCCACGCCCGCGAAGTCATGCCAGACATTATCGAGCGCCATCAGGGCCACAGGCAGCCTCCACAAATCCCGTTTTCCATAGAATCATTTGGCCCCGCAACAGCAAGGAACGCTTCTTGCGATCCCCGCGTTTTCTCGTCATGTCAGGGCG
>DATBMX010000460.1:0-7549 GCA_036554625.1 Aestuariivirgaceae bacterium | reverse complement strand
TGGTCCAAGGCCCAAGTATTTCACAAAATCAAACCCACTTTCTAGCAAGTGACCAATGTGTACCGGTTCAAAGAAATCCGGATCATAACTCCATTCTGTACCCGCCAAGACATACCAACCAGTCGTGTCCCCTTCAGGAGGATGGCGGAGTCCGTTAATTGGTTCCGCTCCCTCCCAAACACCTTTAGCCAATCCAATTTTTAGATCAGGGGGCGCCTTGACGAAATGGGCACCGAATCTAGCACAAACCTCCTTTTGAATTTTCTCGATCGCACTATTCACCAAAGAGGTCCTTTCTTGTTTGACGCGAGTGGCTATGCCTTGGCTCGAGTCGTAGTCGAGCTTGATATCGGGTTCGAGGCCTCTGAAGTCCGGTTCGTTCAAGTCAATGGAATACGTGAAGCTGCCGTTGTGAGCAGCGTTCATCGGGGCTGCGAAAGTCTCAAGCAGACCGCTTGCAGAACTGTCCTCTGTGCTTGTTACCGTCGTTTCCGACGCGAGCGAGGTGGCCGAACTGGAACTCAGCGCTTCTCCGCCCGCTGCTTGGGTGCTGCTTATGTCTGGCTCGGCAGCCTTATTCTTCCCCGAAGTCGCCCCAGGGGAATCCGTGGCCCGTGATGTTTCATCGGACGCAACCACAACCGACGCAGGATCGGCTACCTCTTGAGCCAAGACTTTTTCGCCCATCGACAGCGCTGCACATACCAACGCCGCCAACACCGCCGCCTTCATCGAAACACCCCGCTACAATATCAAACCAGGCAATACCGGCTGCTACCATAGCGTGTGCTTCCCTATGCGCTCGTACTATTCCGACTTATCCACAGCTTAAGCTTGGCGGTGGAATTCGTCGCCTTTCGGCGCCTCAGCTCTTCAGCACTTCCATCTGGATCGGGCCCTGCGCGCGTCCATGGATGAATTGCTCGACGAATTCGTTACTGCTGTGGTCGATCTTCGCCGCGGGCCCCTGCCACAAGATGCGCCCTTTGTGGATCATGGCGATCTCATCGGCGATCTTGCGCGCCGAAGCCATGTCATGGGTGATCGAGATCGTCGTCGCCCCAAGCCGCTTCACGCAGTCGACGATGAGCTCGTTGATCACATCCGCCATGATCGGATCGAGCCCTGTCGTCGGCTCATCGAAGAAAATGATTTCGGGGTCTGCGGCGATGGCACGCGCCAGCGCAACACGCTTCTGCATTCCGCCCGACAGCTCCGCCGGATAGAGTTCGCCCACCTGTGCATTGAGGCCCACCTGCCCGAGCTTGGTCAGCGCGATCTTGCGCGCCTTCGCCCGGTCCATCTTCTTGCCCTGGATGAGCCCGAAGGCGACATTCTCCCATACTGGCAGACTGTCGAACAGAGCCGAGCCCTGAAACAGCATGCCCATTTGCGACAGAATGCGCCCGCGCTCCTGGCCCTTGAGCCGCGTCGTTTCCTCGCCGGCGATCTGGATCGATCCGGAGTCGGGCCTGATCAGCCCCAGGATGCATTTCACCATCACCGATTTGCCCGTACCGGAGCCGCCGATGACAACGAGGGAGCGCCCCTTGGACACTGAGAGCGACACGCCGTCGAGAACGAGCTTGGGCCCGAAGCTCTTGCAAACGCCTTTCAGGGCGATATGTGGGCTGGGCGTCATCAATCGGCGCTGAAAAGAAGCGACGTGAGGATGTAATTGGCCGCCAGAATGAGGATGGACGAACTCACCACCGCATTTGTCGTCGCGCGGCCCACGCCTTGCGCCCCGCCTCGCGAGTGGAACCCGTGATAGGAACCCATGAGTGCGATGATGAAGCCGAACACCGCCGACTTGACGAGACCCGAGAACACGTCCTCGAACTGAAGAAAATCAACCGTGTTCTTGAGATAGGCTGCCCCGTTGAAGCCGAGCGAGCCCGTGCCCACGATATAGCCCCCCATGATGCCGATCGTGTCGGCGATGCACACGAGGAGCGGCATGGTGATCAGCGCTGCGATCAGCCGGGGCGCCACGAGATAGCGGTAAGGATTCGTCGACAGCGTCGACAGCGCATCGATCTGCTCGGTCACGCGCATCGTTCCAAGCTCCGCGGCGATGGCCGCCGCGACGCGCCCCGCCACCATGAGCCCCGCCAGCACCGGGCCGAGCTCGCGCGTGATACCGAGCGCTACGATCGACGAGACGAGATTTTCAGCATTGAACCGTGACGAGCCGATGTAGATCTGCAGCGCCAGCACGCCGCCGGTGAAGAAGGCCGTGAGCCCCACCACCGGCAGGGAGAAATAGCCGATGCGCATCATCTGCACGAAGAGCTGCCGCGGGTAATAAGGCGGCGCCAGCCCCTGCACCAGCGCATCACGCAGGAAGAGCACGGCCCGCCCCGCCTCTTGGAAGAGCGCGAGCACGACACGGCCGAGATGAGCGAGGAAGTTCACTGCCGGAGAGTGCCTTGGGTCACGAATCGAAGGAAGAATATAGGCGAAGGTAGCGTTGTCCCAAACGGGTGAGAATCTCGTAAGCCAAGCTGCCCGACCAACTGGCTATCTCATCGACGGTCACATGCGCACCCATGAGCTCCGCCATCTCCCCTTGTTGCAAATCACCGGCTACATCTGTCACATCCGCCGTGATCATGTCCATGGAAACCCGCCCTACAATCGGCGCGAATTCGCCGCGGATCCACACCCGCGCTGGTCCCCCTTCGGGTGTGGAAGAGCAGCCGCGCGGATAGCCATCGGCGTAACCGGCCGCGATGACCGCAAGCCGTGTCGCACGGCGCGCCACCCAGCTTCCGCCATAGCCCACGCTATCGCCCTTTGCGATTTGCTTCACCTGCAGCACGCGCGCCTCGATCTGCGCCACGGGCAAAAAGGGATTCTGCCGCGTGCTGAAGGGATTGCCGCCATAAAGGGCGATGCCCGGCCGTACCAGATCGAAGTGATATGCCGCAGGAAGAAACGCTCCCGGCGAATTGGCAAGGCTTGCACGCGCCGGCGGCAAGATCTGCCGCAGCTTCTGAAAGGCATGGAGCTGGGTTTCGTTATAGGCGTCTTCGCCCTCATCGGCCCTCGCCAGATGCGAGAGCACGAGCGACAGCTCGAAGCAGCGGAGAAGGTCGCCTGCCGCAAGTTTCCTGATCTGCGCCGCCTGGAGCCCCAGCCGGTTGATCCCCGATTCGATATGCAGCGCCGCGGCAAGCCTTGTTCCTTGCGCTCTGCACCAGCCTGCCCACTCTTCGACCTCGCGCATCTGGCTGAGCGCCGGTCTCAAACCATGCTGTGCATAGAAGGGCGCCTCTTCCGAAAACAGTCCGCCGAGCACATAGATCACCGCATCGGAGAGAATGCCGCGCAGCTTCCTCCCTTCCTCTGGCAAAGCGACGAAGAAGCTGCGGCAACCTGCCGCCCACAAAGCGCGCGCCGCCGGCTCCATGCCGATGCCGTAGGCGTTGGCCTTGACGGACGCGCCGCACTCGGCGGGCGCAACCTGCTTTCCAACGCTTCGATAATTCTGCTGCAGAGCCTTGAGATCGATCGACAGCACGCCGCCCGCGCGCCCTGCCGGGCTCGTCAATGGAACTGCTCCGGCAAATAGTCCTCTTGCGCGAGATTCTGAAATTTGGTGAGGCTCGCGTCGAATTGCAGTGAAATGGTTCCGGTTGGACCGTGGCGCTGCTTGCCGATGATCACCTCGGCGATCCCGGTGACCTTCTCCATCTGCTGCTGCCAGTCGAAGAACTCCTGCGTGTTGGGCCGTGGCTCCTTGCGCGACAGATAATACTCCTCGCGATAGATGAAGAGCACCACATCCGCGTCCTGCTCGATCGAGCCCGACTCTCTGAGATCGGCAAGCTGCGGCCGCTTGTCGTCGCGGTTTTCGACCTGCCGCGACAGCTGCGACAGAGCGAGTATCGGCACATGAAGTTCCTTGGCCAGAGCTTTGAGCCCCGTTGTGATCTCCGACACTTCCTGCACCCGGCCCTCTGCAGCCCGCCGCGTCGATCCGGCAAGGAGTTGCAGGTAGTCGACGACGATCAGTCCGAGACCCCGCTGCCGTTTGAGCCGCCGCGCCCGTGCCGCCACCTGGGCGATGGTGAGACCGCCCGTGGCGTCAATATAGAGCGGCAACGACTGCAGGTCGCGGCTCACTTCCACGATGCGGTGAAATTCCTCTTCCGAGATCTTGCCACGACGGATTTTTTCCGACGAGATGAGAGCCTGCTCGGAGATGATGCGCGTGGCCAATTGCTCGGCCGACATTTCGAGCGAAAAGAATGCGACAACGCCCCCGTCGAGCACCTGCACGGAGCCATCGGGCTTGTGCTCGGCCTTGTAGGTCGTCGCCACATGATAGGCGATATTGGTGGCAAGTGAGGTCTTGCCCATGGCGGGTCGTCCTGCGACCACGACCAGATCCGATTTCTGCAATCCGCCCATCTTTTCGTCGAGGTCGCGCAGACCGCAGGCGATGCCGGACAGCCCGCCGTCGCGCTGATAGGCCGCCGCCGCCATGTCAACCGCCTCGGTCAGCGCCGTGCCGAAGGCTTGAAACCCCTGACCATATTTGCCGGTCTCGGCGATCTCGTAGAGATTCTGCTCCGCTTTCTCGATCAGACCGCGCGTTGTCACGTCCACGGGCGTATCGAAACTGTCATTCACGATTTCCGTGCCGATGGCGATGAGCCTTCGTCGCATGGCGAGCTCATAGATCATCCGCCCATATTCCTCGGCATTGATGATCGTGGTTGCCGCGGCAGCAAGCCGCGCAAGATAGGCGGGCCCGCCGATCTCCATGAGCGTTTCGTCGCGCTCGAAATAGGTTTTAAGCGTGACGGGGCTTGCAAGCTTGCCCGCCCGGATCAGCGTCGACGCGGCCTCGAAAATCCGCGCATGCACGGCCTCATGGAAATGATCAGGCTCGAGAAATCCCGTCACGCGGTCGCAGGCTTCGTTATTGACGAGAATGGCTCCGAGCAGGGCCATTTCGGCTTCGATGTTATGAGGCGCCTGGCGGTAGTCCGCATTGGCGTCTTGAGGGTCGACCGCAGCGAGCTGCGGCTTGGCATTGAGAGCGCTCATGATCCTGATGTCTTAGCGTAGCGGCAGCTTTCCAAGAAGCCGCCCCAATGGCTGTTCACACTATTCACAGGTCCAAAGATTTGATCAAGGCCCAAGGCTTTCGATCATCATTTTGCCAAAGCCTTGAGTCCTTGAGCGACCTACTGCGCCGGTATGGACTTGAAACGTGGCAATTGCGAGTCGATGGCCTTGAGCCGTTCTTCCTCTTCCATCATGTAGTTGCGGGTGATCGGCAACGCATATTGGTGCCGGGCGAACTGAATCTGGAAATTGTTCAACCCGCCGTAGCGGAACGAGGCTTCGGACGAAATCAGATAGAACTCCCACATGCGGCAGAAGCGCTCGTCATAAACCTCCTTCGCACGTTCACGATGGTCTTGGAAGCGCCGTGCCCACTCCTTCAGCGTTTCGGCGTAGTGCAGCCGCAGGATTTCGATGTCGGTCACGTAGAGCCTCGTCCTCTCCATCACCGGCACGACCTCGGAGAGGGCTGGGATATAGCCGCCGGGGAAGATGTACTTGGCGATCCATTTGCCGGTGACGCCAGGCCCCCGCGAGCGGTTGATCGAATGCAGAACGCCCACGCCGTCGTCCTTGAGCAGCGTCCTGACCTTGGCGAAGAACTCCCCATAATGATTGACGCCCACATGCTCGAACATTCCGACCGAGACGATGCGGTCGAATTTGTCCTCGACTTGCCGGTAGTCTAGCAGGTGGAACTGCACTTGCCCGGCGACGCCGCGCTGCTCGGCACGCTCGTTGGACATCTTGTATTGCTCTTCCGACAAAGTCACGCCGGTCACCTTTGCCCCGCATACTTCTGCGAGGTAGAGGCCGAGCCCGCCCCAGCCCGAGCCGATGTCGAGCACCTTCATACCAGGCTTGATGTTGAGCTTGGCTGCAAGATGCCGCTTCTTGGCGAGCTGCGCTTCTTCGAGCGACTGCTCGCTGGTCTCGAAATAGGCGCAGGAATATTGCCGGTCGCGGTCGAGGAACAGATCATAGAGCGCAACAGACAGATCATAATGATGCGCGACATTTCGCCTGGCTTTCTTCAGACGGTTCATCTGGTGCAGCCGCTTGAACAGTCGCCGCACGCGATGCGGCCATTTCAGAGTGGCGAAGTCTCGCGCCTGAAGGTTCGAGAGAAACAGCGTGAGCAGATCGCCGATCGTTCCCTGCTCCATCACCAGCGTGCCGTTCATGTAGTTTTCGCCGAGCTGAAACTCGGGATAGAGCGCAAGCCTTACCTCTGCCAGCCAGCTGGTAAGACGAAAGGCGATGGGCTTGCCATGATTGTCACCGAAACTATGGAGTTCGCCCGCACTGTCGATGACGATCAGCGTGCCGCGTTTCACGACATGCTTGAGTGCGCGTTCGAGCACGATAAACATTAAGAACTCTCGGCGGGGAAACCGCCGTCCTCTTTCAACACCAGCTGACTAACAGCGGCCAAATCTAAACGCCGCCCATTCGACCGGCAACAAGCCTCCGAATTTGCGCTCGGCTCCTCGCCAGCCAGGGCACTGCAATAGCATTCGATTTCCACAGGAAAGTGAGAACAACCTTAAAATACGCCTTGCTGCAAATACAACCTTGGGTATAAATCCCGTGTATATTGTCTGCGAGATTTTTCATGCAATCTTTCCTACGACCTCTATCTATTGTGATCATTGCGGCAATCGCAAACCTCAATAAGCCGACGAAAATCGTGCAAAGCGGGCGCACGATCGAACTGGCTTACGATGCCGCAAGCCGACTTGCCAAGAGGACTGAAGTCGATACGACCACCCACACCCAGCCCTATCCCACATCTGGCGAAAGCCGCGTTTGGAAATATGCATATACTGGACAGGGACTTTTGCTGGCTGTGGACGGGCCCCTGCCGGGTTCAGGCGACACCGTCTCATACACCTATGATCAGAACGGCTATGTCGCGACCGCAACCGACGCAGCCGGCTTGACGACCGGAGTCACTGCCGTCAATGGCAATGGATTTCCGACAGCGATTGTCGATCCAAATGGCGTGACTCACGAGCTCGTCTATGACGCGATGAACCGTCTCATTTCTTCCACCATCGCTCCGCGTGGGGACGCCGAAGCCACCACCAACATCGTTTACGATGCCTTGGGCCAGGTCACGCGTATCACCTTGGCAGACGGTGCATACGTGAACTATGCCTATGATGATGCGCGGCGGATGACGAAAATTTCCAATGCACTGGGGGAGGAGATCGCGCTCTCCCATGATGCGATGGGCAACATGACCTCGACGGAGACCAGATCGGGCTCCGGCACCACCCAATCGCAGAGTCTTGCCTATGATGAGCTGGGCCGACTGCTCCGCCGCCTGGGTGCCATGGGCCAGACGACGTCATACTCTTACGATCGCTTGGGCGAAGTGACCCGCATCAGCGATCCGAGAAACGCAATCTATGGCTTCGCCTATGACCAGCTGGGCAGAGTCATCCGCGAGACTGACCCCGAA
>DATBMX010000440.1:0-3325 GCA_036554625.1 Aestuariivirgaceae bacterium | reverse complement strand
GAAATGCTTCGAACTCATGCAAGGCTGGTATGGCCTCCACTATTCCCTCGCCACCGTTCCTCCTGAGGATTCTCAAGTCTATGACATGCTGTGCCAGGCCGATTCCATCGGCGTTTTCCAAGTGGAAAGCCGGGCCCAGATGAACATGCTGCCGCGGCTCAGGCCCCGCACCTTTTATGATCTGGTCATCGAGGTTGCCATCGTTCGTCCTGGTCCCATTCAAGGCGACATGGTGCATCCTTATCTGCGCCGCCGCGATGGGCTGGAGCGGGAAGAATATCCGTCTCCCCACCCCGCTTTCGGACCAGCCGACGAACTGAAGAGCATCCTCGGCAAGACCATGGGCGTTCCCCTGTTTCAGGAGCAGGCCATGCGCCTTGCCATGGTGGCGGCCGAATTCACGCCGGCCGAGGTCAATGAGCTCCGCAAGGCCATGGCCACCTTTCGCCGCCGCGGCACCATCGGCCGTCTCGAGGACAAGATGATCAAGCGCATGGTCGAACGCGGCTATGAGGAGCAATTCGCGCGCCGCTGCTTCAGTCAGATCAGGGGCTTTGGCGAATATGGTTTTCCCGAAAGCCATGCCGCGAGCTTTGCCCATCTTGTCTATGTGTCGGCTTGGCTCAAATGTCACTATCCGGCGGTCTTTGCCGCCGCTCTGCTGAATTCTCAGCCCATGGGCTTCTACGCCCCCGCTCAGATCGTCCGCGATGCAAGGGATCACGGCGTCGACGTGCGCCATCCCGATGTGAATTGCAGCGATTGGGACGCAACGCTGGAACAAATTTCCTCTTCCTCAAGCGATGAACCGGTCCTGCGTCTGGGCCTTCGCCAAGTCGATGGCTTGCCCGAAAAGGAAGGAAAGGCGATCGCCATGGCTGCGAAACCTTTTTCCACCCTCGCCGATCTTCGCCACCGCGCCGGTGCTTCGATCGCCTCCTTGGAGAAGCTTGCCGCAGCCGATGCTTTTCGTTCATTGGGCCTCGATCGCCGCGCCGCCCTGTGGCAGGCAAAGGCCTTGGCCAGGGCAAAGCCGCTTCCGCTTTTTGAGGCAGGCTCCGTCGATGAGCAGGGTCCAGCCCTCCCCGTCACTCTTCCGCCCATGCGCTTGAGCGAGCATGTCGTCAACGACTATCAAACGATCAGGCTCTCGCTGAAGGCCCATCCCATGAGCTTCCTGCGTGAACGCTGCCATGCGGAGCATGTCACCGACAATGCGAAGCTCAGGACGGTTGGCAATGGCAAGTCCGTATCCGTCGCCGGGATCGTGCTTGTCCGACAGCGTCCGGGGAGCGCCAAGGGCGTCGTCTTCATCACGCTCGAAGACGAATTCGGTGTCTGCAATCTCGTTGTCTGGCCGAGGGCTCTGGAAATTTATCGTTCAACTGTCATGGGAGCGCGCCTCATGCTGGTGCGTGGCCGCATCCAACGTCACAAGGACATCATCCATGTTGTCGCCAATCATTTGGAAGACAAGACGCGGTGGCTCGATCTCTTGTCGGCCGATCATTCCGAATTCAGCAATCCCGTGGCCCCTTCCGATGAGATCGTACGCCCTGGATACGAGCGTCGCGTAGGCGGTCATCCTCGCAACGAACGCGTCATCCCCAGATCACGGGATTTTCATTGATCGGCTCTAAAGTGTTCCCGCCACGCATTTTCGCGCCAGCGCTTTGTACTGCGCTTGTGAAAACCCAATCGGGTTGCCCCCCGCCGTCGGATCCTTGACCGCCATCTGCGCTATTCTGTCGAGCTGCTTGTCGTCGATGCCGATGTCTTTCAAGGCATGAGGAATCCCGATTTCCTTGCGCAGCTTGAGCACCCAGTTGAAGAACCCGTCGAATCCGCCCTTTATGCCGAGATAGGCCGCTGCCCTCTCGGTCTCCTTGGCGATCTTGCGCGCATTGGCCTTGAGCACATAAGGCATGATGATGCCGTTGAGCAGCCCATGGTGCGCGTCATAAAGACCACCGAACGGATGCGACAGCGCATGAATGGCGCCAAGGCCGCGCTGGAAGGCGGTAGCCCCCATGCTCGAGGCGACGAGCATGTTGCCGCGCGCATCGATGTCCGATCCCTTTTTCACCGCCCTCGCCAGATTTTCCTTGATGAGACGCATGCCTTCGAGCGCCACGCCCTGCGCAAGGGGGTGATAGGAAGGCGCGCAATAGGCCTCCACGCAATGCGCAAGCGCGTCCATGCCTGTTGCCGCCGTGAGCTTGGGCGGCAGGCCGACGGTAAGCTCGGGGTCGAGGATCGCCGCCCTGGGCATGATGCCAGGATGGAAGATGATCTTCTTCTCATGCGTTTCCGGATGAGTGACCACGCCGGCGCGCCCGACCTCCGATCCCGTGCCGGCGGTCGTCGGCACCGCGATGACGGGAGCGATGACATTGGGATTGGCCCGCGCCCACCAGTCGCCCACATCCTCAAGCTCGAAAACGGAGATTGTCTGGCCCTGCATCAGGGCGATGAGCTTGCCGATGTCGAGCCCCGAACCGCCCCCGAAAGCGATGACGCCGTCATGGCTGCCTCGCTTGAAAGCGGCGACACCCGCATGGATATTGGCCTCCACCGGATTGGGCCTCACATCGGAAAAGACGGCGACCCCCAGTTCCGCTCTCTTGAGGTCATCGATGATCGATTTCACCATTGGCATGGCGGCAAGTCCCGGATCCGTAACGAACAGGGGTCTTTGTATGCCATGGCTGCGACAGAGATCACCGAGTTCCTTGATGCGGCCTGCCCCAAACTTGATTGCAGTGGGAAAGGCGATGTTACGATGCGGGATGGCCATTTCGCTCCTGCTGCTTCTGATGCTCGGTTGCTGAATCTCGGAACGGCGTCCTCTAGGACCGCTCGAATCCGCGCTTGATCTCCCAATCCGTGACGCGCCGGTCATATTCGAGCTGCTCCCAGCGTCCGGTATGCAGGTAATGCTCGATGACGTCGTCTCCCATGGCCTTTCTAAGGAAGCTGGATTTGTCGAGAAGGACAAGCGCATCGCGCAACGTCTTGGGAATTTCTCGCGCCTGCCGCCGGGTATCATAGGCATCGCCCGAAAACGCCGGCTCGAGCTCAAGCTTCTGTTCGATTCCGTCGAGCCCGGCTGCGAGCAGCGCTGCGAAGGCAGCATAGGGATTGAGGTCGGCGCCACCCACGCGGCATTCCACCCGGACGCTCTTGCCCCCCGCCCCGCAAAGGCGATAGCCCGCAGTGCGATTGTCGAAACTCCACACCGCCCGTGTCGGCGCGAAGGTTCCGGCCTGAAACCTCTTGTAGGAGTTGATGTAGGGGGCGAGGAAGTAAGTGATCTCGCCGGCAT